>CAZGEP010000016.1:0-27003 GCA_964524955.1 uncultured Planctomycetota bacterium
AAATTAATAAAGAATAAAAAAACAGGTGAGACAAAGGATAAAAAATAAACCTATTTGTTTAAAGGAGACGGTTATGTTTTTTCGTGTTTTTACCTGCTGTTTGCTGGGTCTGTTTCTGGTAACCGGACTGTGGCAATCCAGTGCGGACGATGCGAGTCCTGCGGCCAAACCCGAACAGAAAAAGACCAATCGGATTGAATGGGTTGATCCTGTTGCCCCGAACAAACACTGGAATCGTTTCCTGATTCTCCCCTGGCAGCTCGGAAGCAAGACTCGTGTGATGGAGGACAAGGAAGAATACGAACGGGTCAATCTCAGAGGATTCCATATCCAGCACGGTTCAACCAAATACAACCTCCGCACGGTTGAATTTGCCAAAAAGACCGGATGGCCCTTTTATCTGGGTCATGCCTGCCGCGGCATTTACCTGAAAACCCGATGTGACGGACCCCGCCGCGGACTGCGCATTCGAAAGCACAGCCTTGCAGATCCGGCAACGTTTAAAAAAATGACTGATCTGATGGGCCCCCGGATTCGAAATATGGCAGGATCGCCCATTGTTGCGGTGGCATTTGACGATGAAATCAGCATGGGGCGATTTGCCTCACCCGTTGAGTCTGACGCGTCGCCCGTATCACTGGTTCAGTATCGCGAGTGGCTGAGCACTGAGTACAACGGAGACATCAAGGCCCTGAATGCGCAGTACGGGACAGACTTCAAGATATTCGATGCAGTGATGCCCATTCCCTTTGAAAAACTGTGGCCTGTTATGACACCGGATAAATTCGCATCATTTAACCTGAGTCAGTGGTGCGACTGGCGCTCGGCAATGGATACGCAGTTTGCCGTGTGTTTGCGCAAACTGACCGAATATGCCAATTCCATACGTCCTGATCTGCCGGCCGGATTTGTCGGCGGGCAGTACCCCTCTCCCTGGGGCGGTTATGATTTTGCCAAGCTGCGCAAGGTTGTGCAGTGGGTCGAATATTACGATATCTGCGCCTCCCGTGAACTGGTGCGCAGCTTCTGGGACCAGAAGCGAGCGTCAGCCATGACATGGTTTCCGGGTACCGTAAAGACCGGTACCTGGTCGCTCTGGTATCACCTCTGTCACGGAGGCCGGGTTGCCATAGTGTGGCCGTCCAAAATGATGGTTCAAAAGGACGGTAAACGGGTTATGGCACCGGTCATGGAAGAAATGGCTCCGGTCATGAAAGAGATCCAGGGAAAAATCAGTACAAAGATTATTGACAGTACCTTTCTGCACGATCCCATTGCCGTCTACTATTCCCATCCCAGCGTTCAGGTAAACTGGGCGCTTGACAGCGCCATGCACGGAGACACGTGGCACAAACGGCTGAGCAGCATGGACGGCAGTCTCAGCTCCAACGGGCGTGGCCGTGTTCTGTGGCTCAAAACCCTTGAAGACCTCGGATACCAGGGGAAGTTTGTGGCTGCAGAAGATGTGGCCGGCGGCAGTCTGATCAGAGACAAGTACAAAGTCCTGATTCTGCAGCGCACCCTCTGTCTGTCTGAGAAAGAAGCAAAGGCAATTCGTGATTTTGTCAACGCCGGGGGAACCGTGATTGCGGACAACATGGCCGGACTCTTTGACAACCACGGCAAAGCCCTGAACGGACAGGGCCGGCTGGATGACCTGTTCGGCATTCGTCACGATCTGACAAAAGGACTCTTCGCAGGCAACGAACTGACCGAGATCAATGGAGAGAAGGACTGGCGCCGCATCCGTTCGCTCAACCTGGAGCATGGATGTTCACTGCTTGCTGCGGAGGACATTACCGACTGGCAGGAACTTGTCCAGGGCATTGTCAAAGGAAAAGCATCCGGTGCTTCCCCTGCTCTAAATGCAGTATGGAAGGCCATCAGCGTTTCGGATCGTGAGACGCTTGAAAAGAGTCTGAAGGAAAAGATCAAAAAAATGCCGACTGTTCTGATCAAAAGTCTCAATCGGTCCGTCATTCTCAACCGGTTTTTCAGCAGAGATGTCAATGCTCTGAAACTTGCGCTTGCACATGAAGGACCGACCCTTGCCGCATTGAAGAATGACGAACTGTGGGCGCGTGAAGCCGAACGTTTGAACCGCCGCATCCTGGAAGCACTCTTCCCGAAAAACATCAGGAAAGCAGATCCTGAACCCTTTGCAGGAAATTATGCCGGCATGGCAGTCTGTGAACGCGGGCTCTCCCTGGCAGGCGGAAAGGCGCTTGCGCAAACCAGACGCACAAAAGCACCGGTCGTCATCCGAAAAGGACGCGCTGTATATCTCAACCTTTCGCCCATCTGTTATCAGCTGGACCGGGACTCAGTGGACGGTGCAAAATGGCGGAACCTGATCGGCGGACTTCTCAAAGAGGCCGGCCTTGAACCCCGGGCTCTTGTGCAGGATGGCAAAGGCAATGTCCTGAACGGGTTTGAATGCATCTACTGGCAGAACGGAGAGCGTACGGTGGTCTGCGTGCTTGCCAACAAGATACACAAAGCCACCGTTACCAGCTTCAGTGTCAGTGTTGACGGCAAGCCCTTTACCGCTGAGCTCGTATTCAAAACCCCTGTCAGGGATTTCATAAACGAACGCACAGGCAAAAAGCAGGGAGACGGAAAGCGATTCTCATTTCCGTTCAAACCATGGGAGGCATCTGTCTTTTCATTCAGGCGCTGAAAAGAACAGGAAAAGCCCGTTGAGATGCACATGGATTCACCTGATTCTACAGGGCGACTGAAGGGTCCGGATCAATGCTGATTTGAGTGGACACGGGCCGATTGGTTGAACCCTGCTGTCCGCCGGACATGATGCACCGGCCAATTGCCGAAGCACGGATTCGCCACTGCGAACCGAATCCGCACAAAAGAAGCTGAGATCCTGCATGGAATGATCCGACATATTTCACCTGTTTAATTCTGTATGCAGCCGGTACTGATCCACAGAGCATTTTTTTACTGTTTGACATGTTTCTCAGCAGGAAGTAAAATATAATGAACCATTTTGCAAAGGATTTTTTATTGAAAACGCTACCGGCATCCCCTTGCTTTCTGATCTGGGCTGTGTTTGTTGCGCTTTTGATTTGCTGCACCTTGTCTGTCCGGGCGCAACCCGCATCTCCTTCTGCAACGGAACATTCTTCAGAAAAAGAAGAGTGGAATCCCTATTCGGATCAATTCCACGGGATCCTGCGGAATCTGCTAAAAAACTACTGGCGAGAGCCGCCGAAACTGCCGATTAAGCCTGGAGACAGTCCTCCTTATTTACCGCTTCGCTGGCCGCTGTCAACTCGTGAACGTGATGGTGTCTGGGTGGGGGATGGTAATGACGCGAACGATACCACTGCATTTGGTCCTCACATTTTGTACCGGTTGGGCAGGGACTGGAAGATGCCCGAATTAATAAAAAAGGCAGATGTCACAGTAACGTATTCGATGGACCAGGCAATGCTGGTCATTGGTGCGATATTTGAGAATAAATCATTACTGCAGATCTTTACGAGTATTACAGCTGCTATTGGAAATCCACGACAGGCACAGCACCTTTACAATCGTATTTCATCCGGTGCCGAAGACCCCCGGACTGTATTTTATACTGCAGCAGCTGTGCCAGCCTTCATTGATGCGCTGAGCTTTTATCAATCGAAGGAGTATGATCGCATGTCTTTTCAGTTGGTGGTCCAGGCGGCCATTCTTGCCGGTGACCTTATGAAGGGGGTCAAAAATCCGGTTTCCCGTTACTACTCCCGAACCACTATCCTGGCCGGGCTGCTCATGTCAAATTATAAACTTGCCGAGTATCACAGGAAAAAGGGGGCTGTCGATATTTGTCTGTCAATGATAACCTCGGCAAACAAACGGTTTACGTATGCATATACCGGGGATATCTACAAAGGCCAGTCATTCTGGAAATCCGGTAAGGATCAGCGTTTCTCTGATTTACTCAAGCCGGATGAGGGCTATTTTGCAGATCCTGATCCCGCAAACTGGCAGTCCCGGCGATTTCGCATGTATTACAATGCCGACATGCTTCTTGCATTATCCCTGGGGTATAAACTGAACAGGGAGCTGGGCCTTACAAAAGATGCTGAGAGGATTCTGGAAAAAATACAGTGTATTTATAATTTTCTCGAACGGAATGTGCGCGATAAAAAGTTTGGGGGATATTATTTTGAGTGGTCGAAGGAGGGACGGCCAAGCAAACGATTTCCCTTGCACTGCAAACTAACATACGGCAATGCCATGCTGGGATGGTCTATGATGATCATGCATCAGGCGACAGGTGATGATAAATATAAACAACGGGCAGAACGCATCATCCGTTTCCTGATGGACAAGATGTATATCAAAGACTCACACGGTGAGCCTTTCATCTGCTACATGTGGGATCCACACAGAGGCGCTTCCCGTTACAATTTTTGTTCTGGATGTAATTTTATTGTACTGAACCTGCTCTATGAGTACAATTCTCATATTCCTCCGTTGAGGAAGGGGATAAGAGATAAAAAAGGTTGAAGGTGTTACGTTCCGCATTATTGTTGTTTTAAGGAGTGACAATGCCAGTGGATGATACCGTAGTTGTTGGTGTGTTTTCCGATCCAACGGAGGCGCATCTTGCCCGAATTCGGCTGGATGCGGAAGGCATTGAATCTGTTATCGCAGGTGAATAGTATTCATTCCACCAACTGCGGACATGTTTGGTAGAAGAAAAACGGAGATCGTATGACGGTTATACCATGGATATCAAAAACCTTTAAGCATGTTCTGGCCCCGCCGGGCATGAAGGAGTCAGGAACCGGTACACCGGAATGTCAATGGTATATCAATGATCACTGTATCTTTGCGGACCGCAAAGGTCGTCTTCACTGGTTTGGTATTACGAATCCGTATCCATCGGACAATAATTTCTACGGACCGGGAACGCACCGACATATCGGGCATGCTGTGGCCGACCATCCCTTTGGGCCGTGGCATGCGCGGGAACATGCCTTTGAACTGCCGCCCGAGTCACCAGAGAATATTGGTGCGTGCTTTGTGGTTGAAGACAAGGATGCGTATCTCATGATTTATACCCGCGGTTCGGCAGGGTTCTGCTTTGCGCAAAGCAGCGACCTGGATCACTGGGAGGATCTCCCGGACCAAACCAACCTTGACATGGGCAACGGAACCCGGGATTCGTGTGTACTTCGCCTGGATGACGGCACGTATCTTTTGTACGCTGCTGCAGGACGGGACGGACTCAGTGCAGTGATGCTGGCATCCAGCAGAGGACCTGAGCCACTGGACATCCCAGCCGCCGGCCCTGCTGACCGATGTCCGATATGGATGCGGTGCCCTGGAATCGTCGTTTGTGCATTGCCGCGGAGATGATTATTATCTGTTTGTCAACTTCAGCCATCGCCAGTATGAGGAGACCCTGGTCTTTCACAGCAGGGATCCACGTCGCTTTGACTGGGCATCCCCCCTGTGCACCCTGTTTACCCATGCAGCGGAAATCTTTGAATGGCAAAATCAGACCTACATTACCCATTGCGGAATCGAGGACAGGCACTGGTCCCATGTCAATGCACCATACGGTCTCTGGCTGGCCGAACTCAAGTGGGCTGTACCGGAGACTGAAAGAAAATGAAGATGTGGGTTTCTGTGGGCTCGGACCGGAAGGTCAGGAAGTCTGAAAACGGATTCGAATATTGAAAAAAACGTCTGACCCTTCTCAGATTTTATCCTGTAAATCCCGTCCATCCTGTCTAAAATATACCCATCACTGCCAGAGGCAGTGAATGAAAAATACAATTTCTGAAAGCAATTATATATGGCAGTGATTGCAGAACCAAAGAAAATTATTGTGTTCCGTACTGACCGGATCGGGGACCTGGTGGTGTCCACACCTGTTTTCCGGGAAATCAAGCAGGCCTTTCCATCCTGCCGTCTGAGCGTTTGTGTAAGCAGAGCGTCCCGGGATGTGATTCTCAATAATCCGCACATCGATTCCATCCATATTCGAACGGATGATGATTCCATCGGAAACTATCGCGATGACGAATTTGATACAGCTGTTGCGCTCTTTTCCGACAAGTGGGTGATGCGTACGATTCGTCGTTCCCGTATACCCAACCGGATCGGCCCGTTGTCCGGAATCGGATCGTATTTCTGCTACAACCATGGCATGCGGCAGAGGCGGTCGGCATCTGTGCGCCATGAAGCTCAATACAATCTGGAGCTTCTCACACCTCTGGGCATTACCGCGACGGATACCCGGCCGGAGATCTTTCTGGCCGATGAGGAGCGGAATGAGGCTGCACAGATTCTTAAAGAGGCTGGCATTGGCAGGCCCTTTGCCTGTGTTCACCCGGGTATGGGCAATTCTGCGCTGAACTGGCCGCTGGAGTATTACGCGATCGTGATGGACAGAATTCGGCAGGATTTTGAGGTGGAGCCGGTCCTGACCGGCGGCCCGGCAGATCAATATATGGTGGATGCTGTTTCCAGGGCATGCAGCTGTGAGCCCGCAAGTCTGCTCGGCCGAACCAGCCTGCGGCAGCTGGCCGCGGTCTTTGAGCGGGCCGAGTTTGTCATTGCGCCGAGCACGGGTCCGCTTCACATTGCATCTGTCCTGGGCAGGCTGACCTTTTCTGTGTACTCGCCCATTCAGGTGCATTCGGTCATGCGGTGGGGACCGCTGGGAGCGAATTCCCATACACGGACTCCGCAGGTGGTCTGCGGCTGTAAATATACGTGCAGCGGGAAGGTCTGTCCGGATTTCTTCTGCATGAAGTCGGTAACACCTGAGGATATGCTTCAGTTGATTCAGCACAATTACTCCGGGAACAGACACTCATGATTCGTCTGGGGCTCTGCTGTAAATTTGATCGCCAGCCCATCCGCTTTAGGACCACCACGGCCCGGTATACTGCCGGTCTTTCCAGGCCACAGCAGAGAAAGAAACTCGCAGAGATCTGTCTGGCAAACGCAGCCTCGCTGAGGCAGGCTGTGGAATACTGCGCTGGCAACGGAATTGGATCTTTCCGGATCAACAGCCAGATCCTGCCGCTTCGTACGCATCCGGAGGTGGGGTATGCTATGACAGACCTGCCCGGCGGAGAGGATATTATCCGGGCGTTTCGTGCGTGCGGCCGTCTGGCGCGAAAGAATGATATTCGGTTGACGTTTCATCCGGATCAGTTTATTCTGCTCAGCTCTGCAGATGAGGGCATTACCTGTCGGTCGGTGCAGGAGCTGGACTATCAGGCTGAGGTGAGTACATGGGTCGGTGCGGATGTGATCAATATTCACGGCGGCGGCGCGTACGGAGATAAGCAGAGTGCACTCAAACGGGTTGAAGCGAATGTTCGAAAGCTGAGCAGTCGGATTCGCAAACGGCTGACATTTGAAAATGATGATCGGGTCTATACGCCCGCGGATCTATTACCCCTCTGTGAGAAATGCCGTGTGCCGTTTGTCTATGATGTCCACCACCACCGGTGTCTGCCGGACGGTCTTTCGGTGGAAGAGGTAACCCGGAGGGCACTTGCTACCTGGGACCGGGAGCCGCTCTTTCATGTGTCCAGCCCCAGGGACGGGTGGAAGAGGAACGATCCCCTGCCGCATCATGATTATATTACCATTCGTGACTTTCCCGCATGCTGGCGGGATCTGGATATTACTGTTGATGTGGAGGCCAAGGCCAAGGAGCTGGCGGTGGAGCGGCTGCGGAGGCAATTAGTGAAATCGGGATACACCTGTTGAATCGGATTGTTGTCGATATCGCAGTCGGTTGACAGTTATCAATAAACTGCCGAAAACGATAGCGATACCGACAAGAACTTTTTTAGCCGTTTCTTTTTTTTACGAGATTGAACAATCGGGATTGGAGGATCTGCAATGACAACAGACCGCAATGTACTCAGGGAGATTCAGCAGCTGCTGGCGGAATTAAAGTTCGGGGTTCTGGCTACGCATGCACCGGACTATCCCCACTGTTCGCTGGTTGGATATGGGGTAAATGATTTGGCAACGGAGATGTATTTTGCAACGCTTCGTGACACACGCAAGTTCGCGAACCTCAAGGCCAATCCCGGTGTATCCATTCTTGTGGACAGCAGCAGGAACCAGGCCGACGACCTGAAAGATGCGATGGCCCTGACAGCCATGGGAACGGCGGAAGAACTTGCATCGGATGCGTATGCACAGAGCCGTGCCTGTTTTCTGAGCAAACATCCGTATATGGAGGACTTTCTGGATACACCCAACTGTGCGCTGGTACGCATCGCAGTAAGCAGATACATCCTTGTCAGCCGGTTTCAGAATGTGGTGGAGTATACGATCTGATGAACAGGTGGATAATTCGGCTGGCAAATATTACAAACGAAAACCAGATCATTTGCGGAAACAAGGCCGCAGCTCTGGCACGCATTCACCGTACGGAATTTCGGGTGCCCTCGGGGTTCTGTCTGACAAGCCAAGCCTATACGGATTTCATCCGCCAGACCGGTGTGGACCGGAAAATCATGCTTGAGCTTGGCCGGAAGAATTTTGGGGATATGCGCTGGGAGGAGATCTGGGATGCGTCGCTGCGCATTCGAAATACGTTTGTTCGTACACCTCTGCCCGAGGATATTCGATCTGCTGTTCTGGAAGAAGTCGAATCTGTTCTGAACGAAAAGTCTCTGGTGATACGATCGTCTTCGTTGTCTGAAGACAGTGGCGGGACTTCTTTCGCCGGCCTGCATGAATCGTTTGTGAATATCAGGGAGCCGGAACGAATCCTGGAATGCATACGCCTTGTATGGGCATCGCTGTGGTCGGATGGGGCCCTTCTTTACCGGAACGAGCTCAAGCTGGGTGTGGATTCAAGCGCGATGGCGGTTGTGATTCAGGAACTGATATCCGGTGACGTTTCGGGCGTGGCGTTTTGTACAGACCCGAATGACGCTGAACACGCCGTTATTGAGAGTGTCTATGGACTGAATAAGGGGTTGGTGGACGGGGATGTAACACCCGACCGGTTTGTCCTGGACCGACGTTCAGGCCGGTTGATTTCCTCGGCAGTCGCCGAACATACCAGGATTGCCGAAACCGGGTCAGAAGGTGTCCGCATTCAGAATGTCCCTGAATCGGAATACGGCCAACCCAGCCTGAACGCGTTGCGTCTTGAATGTCTTTTTTCCATGATGCGAAGCATGGAGACATTGTTCGGCCGACCCCAGGATATTGAGTGGACGGTCAGGGGGGATGATCTCTTTGTTCTGCAGAGCCGTCCGATTACGGCCGGAGTCGACGGAGAGCGAGCCTGGTATCTGAGTTTGCGCAACAGCGTGGACCATCTTATGCAGTTGCGCAAACGGATTGAGCAGGAGATTCTTCCACAAATGGACCAGGAGGCACGGGATGTTTCACGGAAGAATCCGGTTGATCTGTCAGATTTGGAACTGGCTGATGAAATTTTGCATCGGAAAGAATGTGCAGACCGCTGGCGCGATGTCTACTGGGATGAATGCATTCCGTTTGCTCATGGGGTCCGTCTCTTTGGCAGTGTGTATACGGATATGATGCATCCGGACGACCCGTATGAATTTGTTGAGATTATTCAGCCCCGGAATGCAGCGGGAATGGAACGGAATCGCCGGATGCTGCAGGCTGCGGAGCGTATTCACGCCAATCCGGATCTGGTAGGACCGGACGGTTGTGTTGCCGATGTCGATCTCAAACAGATCCTTTCGGAAATCGCCGGGGATCTTTCCCTGCTTTGGCCAGCGGAGAAAGACATGGCGTCCATTCAGCCCAGGGTTATGGAACTGCTTGAACGTATGGCAGATCAGACCGATGGGCAGGGAGAAACCGCTGCCTGTGATGCCGTGGAAAATAAGGCGAAGTTGTTTATTGAATCATTCAAACCGGAAGACAGGGAGTATGCATGCAGTCTTATGGATCTGGCAAGTGCAAGCTACCGGCTGCGGGATGATGACAATCTGTATCTGGGGCGTATTACAGGGAATTTGTCCTCAGCGGTCCGCGAGGCACAGGACCGGCTTTGTGATCGGTTGCCGTTGGCTCGGCAATGTGACGACCCTGCGGAGCTGATTCAGGCGCTTCGAGATCCCGCCTATACGCCCAGGATTTCGAAAGAGAAGGAGGAGGATCCAGCGCAGAAAAAGATTGCAGCCCGGCAGATTCGCGGTCAGCCTGCGGGCAGGGGGATTGCCCGTTCCGCTGCCCGGGTTATTTACAACCCCGAAGACCTCTTTGATATGCAGCGTGGCGAGATTCTGGTCTGTGATGCACTGGATCCCTCCATGACATTTGTGGTTCCGCTGGCTGCGGCTATTGTGGAACGGCGGGGAGGCATGCTGATTCACGGCGCGATTATTGCACGGGAATACGGTATTCCCTGTGTGACCGGAATCCCGGGGGCTCTGGAATTTATCCGGACCGGAGACCGCCTGACCGTCGACGGTGATTTTGGTCTGGTGATTAATCACAACCGAACGCAGACAGCCGGAAACCCGGTATAAACAAACGATCTTATCTTTTCAGGAGATACAAATGGGACAGGAAAATGTACGACCGAGGATTTTTGTCAGCCGATGTCTTGGCTTTGAATCCTGCCGCTGGAATGGTGCTGTGATTCCGGACAAGTTTGTTGAGCGGCTGGCAGCTGCAGCAGATGTTGTCACTGCCTGCCCGGAAAAGGATATCGGGCTGGGCGTGCCGCGCAATCCGGTCCGGATTGTGCGAAATAAAGATACCGAATATCTGATGCAGCTGGAGACCGAAAAGGATGTGACCCGGGAAATGACCGAGTTCTCTGACGAATTTCTGGACGGGATGGGGGAGGTGGACGGGTTTGTTCTCAAAGACCGTTCTCCTTCCTGCGGACTCAAAGATGTCAAGGTCTACCCGGGAATGGGCAAACACAGTCCGGTGGACCGAACCAGCGGTATTTTTGCTCAACGGGTCCTGGAGCGATGTCCGGATACGGCGGTGGAGACCGAGGGGCGGTTGCACAATTTCACGATTCGCGAGTCGTTTCTGACGCGGATCTTTACCAGCGCCCGCTTTCGTGCGGTTCGTGCTTCAGGCAGGATACGCGATCTGGTGCAGTTTCAGGCCGAACACAAGCTTCTGCTGATGGCATACAGTCAGAAGGAGATGCGTCTGCTGGGTAAGATCACGGCCAATCACGAGCACCGCGACCCGGCAGAAGTCTTTGCGGAATACGCGCGGCATTTGAGCGCCGCCTTTCAGCGTCCGGTACGGTATGCATCGAATATCAATGTGCTGATGCATGCGTTCGGGTATTTTTCCGATCAGTTGAGAAGCGAAGAGAAGCAGTACTTTCTCAACACACTGGAGGAATACCGCAGGGAGCAGATCCCGCTGAGTGTACCGTTGCGGTTGATTCAGGCCCAGATTGTCCGGTTTAAAGAGGACTATCTCCGACAGCAGCGGTTCTTTGAACCCTACCCGCCTGAGCTGGTCGAAATTACGGACTCGGGCAAGGGGCGGGGAGCGTGATTCCGGCGGGTCCGGCCGGTACATCGCCGTAATAATGCCACCGGCCTCTTTTGTAAAGATGGATCTGCCAGGTATTGTCCTGTTTGCGAAAAAATACACTTCCATCTCTTCCGGTGATGAAATATGGAATCCGTTTTTCCCTGAGAATCATGCATGTCTTTCTGAGCGCCGGGTTGGGTTTGGCGTCCGAGCATATAACCGCAGCCAGAGGATGGTACTGTTCGATCAACCGGCTCAGGTATTCGAATGACCGGCCGTGATGGGGGATCTGAAGAATATACCGGCCTGGACTCTGCGGTTGATGCTGGAGAAGATTCAAAGAGCCTTTTTCCCGAATATCGCCGGTCAGAAGAAAGGTCAGTCCGCCCAGGTTCACGCTCTGCACCATGCTTCGGTCATTTTCCTCCCATGAATCCATATGAAACGGTGGGGCCAGGATTTTGCATGCTGCTCCGGATCGAGAAAGAGTAATACTGTTCCCCGGACTGAGCGGCTGGCATTTCATTCCTTTTTCATTGAGTAGTCCGGTGACCGTCTGGTGGATGGTAAAGGGTTCGGACGGCGGGTTGGCATAGACGGCTGTGACTGGAAAGTTTCGGAGAATGACTGGAAGCGCTCCGGCATGGTCAAAGTGCCAATGGGAAATAAATACATTGTCAATGCGGTTTACCCCCATGTATTGAAGATACGCGTCTGTTCTGGAGATGTCCAGGGCATCTGTAAGGCCTGTATCAAAAATATGAACAGTGCCTGGACAGGACAGGATCACCGAGTTCGCGTCTCCGGAGTTGAGAAAGACGGCCTGGTGTTTTCCGTTCAGTCCGTTTCGTCCAGTCACAAGCATCAGAATAATACCGGATACAATGCAGCTGAGTACCAGACGACTTTTCTTTCGGGGCTTTCGGACAAAAAACAGCACAGCAGACAGCGATACAATATACAGAAAAAGCAGCCATAAACAAGGCTGACGCACGTGAATGCAGAACCATGGGAAGGTGGAAATAAAGACGATGATTTCGGTAAATACCCAGGCAAGTAATTGAATCAGCGGTGTGATGAGTATGGGAATAAAGGTGTAGATAAGGCCGGCAATCAGCAAAAGGGTAAAGAAAGGAAGCAGGAGAGTGTTGAGCGCAAACGAAAGCGGGGTGATGATATGAAAAAACCATGCCACACAGAAAAAAGTTGCGCCTGTGGCGGATACGGAAACACGGAAGATATCGGCCAGGTACGTTACGACCTTCCTGCCTGTGTCGGACGGGGCTTCGAGCTGTTCCCATTCATCGTCTTTACGATTGTTTTTCAGTGCCGGATACAGTGCCAGTATGCCGCAGACTGCCAGGAAGGAGAGCTGAAATCCAGGATTGTAGATCGCAGCGGGATTCATAAACAGCAGAATCATGCACGCAAGGCTCAGGCTGTTCAGCGGATTGTACCGCCGATGGATCATTGCCGAGACCGAGAACACGCCGACCATGACTGTGGCCCGGGTTGCGGATATGGACATGCCGGAGAGCAGACAGTAAAATATTGCTGTCAGAAGCGCAGCCGTGCATCCAGCCTGCGGCGAGAGAATGCGCGAAAAAATAAACCAGACCAGAAACGAAAGCAGACCGATGTGAAGTCCGCTGATCGCAATGAAATGCATGGTTCCGGTCTTTTTAAGCATGGTCCAGAATTCCCTGTCCAGCGTGGATCCGTCGCCAAGGAGTACGGCGCGCAGAAAGGCCTGTGTTCTTCCGCTGAAATTACAATTCAGCCGTTCAGCCAGAAACATCCGTATGGCGTGGATGTTGCGCTGAATGCCCAGCAGGCTTCCGCTTTGGTGACGGAGTATTCCGTTCTGGGAAGGAATAAGGACAATTCCGCAGAGCCGGTTTTGTTTCAGGTAAGTCGAGTAGTCAAAAAGACCGGGTACGTCCGGCCGGGGAACATTGCTGAAGATACCGGCAGCAACGATCCGATCACCGGGAAAGAGCCGCTGGCCGGATACCCCCGGATTTCGGATGATGCATTTGATCTGTGTGTTTTTTAGCAGATGCGATCCGTTAACTGTATCCAGTTTGAGAATAAAGGAGTATGGAAGCGTCCGGTCTTGGTTTCGGGTTACGAGCTGGCGTGCCCGGACGATTTTGCCGCTGAACTTCCATATGTCTCCGGTTCCCTTGGGTTCAGGAATCGCGGTAATCTCAACAAGAATCAGGGCAGTGAGCAAACCGATGGTATATACAGCGGCCTGACCGATGGCTGGAGAAATCCGGCGGCTGGAAAGGAGTGTAAGGGCCGCAAGAATAAACAGATATATACCATAAACGATAAGGTCTTCGTTCAGAAAACCGGACAAAAGAGTGCCGGAGATCATACCGGCGGCAGGCAGTAGTAACGGTGCTTTTTTCAGGTTCAGCATAACCTACAAAGTATACGTATAACTCCTTTACGGGCAAGAATAAATCTCTTGACAAACGTGTTCTCGAAAATAGAATAATCTGTTTGCACTTCTGATCGAGACATGATTAAAACGTATTTTGTGAAAGGTAACGATTAATTATGACAGAACCGAAAAACATTTGTAACATTTGTATTGCCGGACACAGTCAGACCGGAAAAACCACGTTGGCCGAAGCGCTTCTGCATGACGGCGGAACCATTCCCCGGCTGGGGCAGGTGGAAAATGGCTCTTCTACCATGGATTACGATGACGATGAAAAGGAACGGAAGTTTTCCATCTCTGCCAGTCTTGGATATGTGGAAAAGGACGACAAGGTTATAAACCTGATTGACCTTCCGGGTTACTTTGACTTCTTTGGTGACTGCATTGCCTGCATTCCTTTTGCATCCACCCTGATGGCCGCGGTCAGTGCTCATGACGGACTTGAGATTGGAACGGAACGTGTCTGGAAGATGGCGGATAAATACACGATTCCCAAAGTGGTAGTGGTTACCAAACTCAACAAGGAAAATTCGGATTTCTACAAAACCCTAATCGGTATTCAGGAGCGCTATGGTAAACAGTGCGTGGCCATCACGCTTCCGGTCAAGGAGGGAGACAAGGTTACGGGTGTATACAGCCTGCTGAGCAGTGAGGATGCACCTGCGGGCGTGGAGAATGTGGATACCATAAAAGAGCAGCTGATTGAGGCAGCCGCAGAGACTGACGACGCTCTCATGGAGAAATTCTTTGAAGAAGGCTCGCTTACCGAAGAAGAACTCGGAACCGGTATTTCCAACGGTCTGAAAGAGGGAAGCCTGATCCCGGTCTTTGCCACCGATGCGCTGGACAATGTAGGTGTCAATGAAATTCTGGATTTTATGCTGTCCTGGCTCCCGGGTGCGGAAGGAAAACTACCCATCACTGCCAAGAATGGAGAGGAAGACGTGGAGGTTGCTGTTGATCCCAACGGTCCCTTTATCGGATATGTCTTCAAGTGTACGGTGGATCCCTTTGTCGGCAAGATCAATTTTGTCAAGGTCTGTTCCGGCAAGCTCAAGTCGGACTCTGAAGTCAAAAACCTGACCAAGCGCGGTAGTGAGAAGATCGGAAAGATGCATCGCTGCGTGGGTAAGGAACTCAAGGATATCAGCGAAGCATGTGCCGGAGACATCGTCGCGCTCTCCAAACTCAAGGACACGGACCTGGGCGACACGCTCAGCGACGGTTCCTTTGACTCGCTTTTTGAACCCATTCAGATGCCCCAGGCCATGCTCTCTAAGTCGATCAAGGGTAAATCCAAGAAAGACGAAGACAAGATCGGCGAAGCACTTGCCAAGCTTTCTGAAGAAGATCCCTGTTTTACATCCCGGATGGATCCGCAGACACGCGAACTTGTGATAGCGGGCATGGGGGATATGCATGTTCAGGTTATGGTCAATCGGCTGAAAGCGCGATACGGGATTGAAGTGGAACTCGGCCGGCCCAAAATTCCCTACAAAGAAACGTTCTCCGTCAGTGCGGATGTCAACTATCGTCACAAGAAACAGACCGGCGGTTCGGGCCAGTTCGGTGAAGTATATATTCGGGTGAATCCCGCGGAACGGGGAGTCGGTTTTGTATTCAAAAACAGCATTGTCGGCGGTGCTATCAGCAAGGGATATATCCCGGCAGTAGAAAAAGGGATTCTGGAAAAATCGGCTGCCGGTGTTCTGGCTGGATATCCGCTCGTGGATTTTGAAGTGGAACTCTATGATGGCAAAGAACACTCGGTAGACTCCTCGGAAATGGCCTTTAAGCTGGCGGCATCCAAGGCCCTTGACGTGGCCGCTCAGAAAGCCAAACCCATACTTCTTGAACCCATTGTAAACATGGAAATCGTGGTTCCGGGTGAGTTTATGGGCGATATTTCCGGCGGAATCAGTGGAAAACGCGGACGGATTCAGGGAATGGATGCCGAAGGCACCAACCAGATTATTAAGGCCCAGGTTCCACTCTCTGAAGTTACCGATTATTCCGGTGAACTGAACTCCATTACAGCGGGCAAGGGAACGTTTTCGATTGAGTTCTCGCATTACGAACCGGTTCCCAATCAGATTGCCCAGAAAATCATTGATGCCTCCAAGACCCAGAATAAGGAAGAATAAAGACAATGAACTACCGGTCCCGGTTTGAATGTTTCAATAAGTGCGGCGAAAAATATGAACTGAATGAAGTGGTTTATCGATGCAAGAAATGCGGGTGTCTGCTGGAAGTCGTTCACGACATTGATAAACTCAAGTCTCGCAGTGCTGCTGCATGGATTGAAATTTTTGATCGGCGCTACCGCAGGACCGAATGGCCGTACGGCAGCGGGGTCTGGGGCAAGAAAGAACTGGTTTGCCCGAATGTGGCAGATGATAATGTTGTCTCCATGTTTGAAGGGGGAAGCAACTTGTTTCAGGCCGAACGTTTTGGTGCCAAGATCGGCCTGCCTGATCTGTGGGTTAAACAGTGCGGCAATTCCCATACCGGATCCTTCAAAGACCTGGGCATGACTGTACTCGTCTCCATGGTCAACCAGATGCGCAAAGAAGGGAAAAACATTCGGGGCGTAGCCTGTGCTTCCACGGGCGATACTTCGGCCGCACTCGCCGCCTATTGCGCGGCCGCGGGCATCCCGTCGATCGTTTTCTTGCCATCAAACAAAGTCAGTCTGGCACAGTTGATTCAGCCCATTGCCAATGGCGCTATTACCCTTTCTCTGGATACCGACTTTGATGGGTGCATGGAGATCGTACAGGAAATTACCGCAGATGATACCATTTATCTGGCTAATTCCATGAACTCCCTTCGTGTGGAAGGCCAGAAAACCGTAAGCATTGACATTGTGCAGCAGTTTGACTGGGAAGTTCCGGACTGGGTTGTGATCCCGGGAGGAAACCTGGGCAATGTCAGCGCGCTGGGCAAGGGATTCCTGCTCATGAGGGAACTGGGTATTATCTCCCGTTTGCCCCGAATCGCCTGCGTGCAGGCTGCCAATGCCAACCCGCTTTACCTTAGTTTTAAAAAGGAATTCCAGGAGTTTGATTCTGTCAAGGCAAAGAAGACTGCTGCCAGCGCCATCCAGATCGGAAATCCGGTCAGCCGGGACAAGGCCATCCGCATACTTCGTGAATTCAACGGCGTGGTCGAGGATGCCAGTGAACAGGAACTCTCCGAAGCCTGCGCCCTGGCTGACCGGGCCGGACTCTTCACCTGTCCGCATACGGGCGTGGCGCTTGCCGGCACCATGAAACTCGCAAACAACGGCACCATTAAACCTGAAGATAAAGTGGTTGTTATTTCCACAGCTCACGGACTCAAGTTTACAGACTTCAAACTTAAGTACCACAAAGGCGAACTTCCTGAAGTCGAATCCAAATACACCAACCTGCCCATAGAGCTTCCCGCAGACGCCAACAAAGTTCGCGATGCACTTGAATCGCGTCTGCGTGAAAGTGAATAACTACAAAACGAATTAGACGGGATGAACAGGATTTACAGGATAAGGGATTACTGAAAAGCGAATTCTGGCCCATGGAAATCACGAAATACACGGAGTGCTTTGGTAAATAGTTCTGTGAAGAGGTGCTGTTTTTCCTGGAGATGGCCGATACATACATGGGGAGGCCAATGCCGACAGGGCAGTTCAACTCGAAAAAGAGCAGGCAGAATAGTCTGTACGAAAGATCTGGAGTATTCCATAACACTTTCATAAACAAACTTGAAAGTTAAAGAATTTTGAATACACTTTGTGAGATATCAGAATTCAAATTCCTATTGATTGATCATCCGGTTATGAAACAATTGATGCTGACAACAGCCCTTTTTCTCGCTGCCGCCTTTCTCTGCTCAGATCCTGTCATCATGGAGGCAGAGCACGGAACTGATATAAAACCCAACTTCGAAATCAAGTCTAATGCGAACGCTTCCGGAAAGCTGGCCATTCATTACGGTGAAGGCGCAGGCGGACTTTTTGGTATTCATTCGCATACGGATCAGGAACTGGAGATCGGTACCGCACTCTACCCGTTTCTGGCGGAACAGGACGGCCTGTATCATTTCGGAGCGCGGGTGTTCTGGATGGACAAGTGCGGCAACCAGATACGCGCAGCTCTGGACGGCGGTCCCATGTTTAAGATTCGCAGCCGCGATAGAGAAAAGCACACGTTCAAGAAGTGGTACTGGGCTGTTTCCGAGGCCTTTCGCGTGAAAAAGGGCAGACACCTTCTCAAGCTTATTGCAGATGAAGACGGTCCCTGGATCGACCAGGTTTGTGTTTACAGGCAGGGTGAAACGAAACCGTCCGGAATAACGAAAACCAACTGGCCGTTGAAGGTGAGTGATGATTCCGCCAGACCGGTTTCCATCAGTTTTTCGAAAAAGACTCAAGTCATCGGGCCTGAGAACACTTTTGCAGCAACGCTCTGGCTTCGGAATCTGACCGCCGGTACACCAACGCTGACAGTATCTGCAAAGACGCCTGAAGATGTATTACTCACAACGGACAAGGAGAAGTTGAATGTCCAGTTCAGAGACGGCCAACTACTTGAACCGATCAAACTTCTCTTCAAGGCAGAACCAGGCCTTTCGCGCAGCGAGAAAGCCGTCACTGTACAGGTCAGTGACAGCAGCGGCAAGGTCTGCACTGCAGGCAGGACCCTGTTTTTTAAACCCTATGACTGGTATATTGCAGGGCCGCTGCCTGCCCAAATGCACGCAGAGGATTCCCTGGAACTCGGAAAAACAGTGAACCTGTTAGAACCGGTTTCAAACGACGAGGGAAAGGATGTTTCCTGGAAGAAACTCAGTGTAAACGCATACAACCCGTTTCAGACAATCGACTTCGAGTACCTGTACGGACCTTCTGTTTCAAAAACAGCATATCTTTACACAGAAATCCATGCACCTGCTGAAAAGAGATATCTCTTTCTTATAAATCATGACGGTGCTACAGACATTTGGATAGACGGGAAGAATGTCTATCAGGAACACTGGCACCATCCTGCGATGGGGTGGCTCAGGCAGCGATACGTAGCACTTTCAAAAGGCAGGCACAGGATACTCGTGAGAAGCCAACAGAACGGAAAACCGGACAACGATTATCAGAAGAATTACTGGCTTTTTCGCCTCCGTATCAGAGAAAATACCAGGAAAATCTCCGAGGTCAGGGGACTGGAATGCGTAAAAGAAAAACAATAATCATATCCTGCGGTGCGGCGTTGTTTCTTCTCCTGCTCCTCTCCTGGAAATTCACGAAATCTCCCGAATATATCATTATGACAGGAGGGAGCAGTGAAAAACGGAAGGTGATCCATTTCCTTCACAAAAAACCGCGCTGGAGAGCTCTCCGGATGCTGAACAGACTGCTTGAAGACGAACATGCTGAAGTGCGTCTGCTTGCTGCAGGATGCTGCGGGGAATACGGATATACGGAACTCTCCGGAACACTCGCCCGGATGTCGGATTCCGACACGGACGAATCTGTCAGGGCGCAGTGTCTGTACCGTGCCGTTCAGCTCAGGACCCCGGATTCAGAAACCATCATACGGGCAGGGCTGGCCCGGAACCAGCCTGCAGTAATCCTCTCAGCGCTTGCTTCGGTTTCGCTTCTTGAGAACCCGGATCCTTCGCTCTTTCTTGATTTTCTTAAACATGACAACGGAAGGGTGAGAGAGGAGGCCCTCGGTACAGCCGTCAAACTTAAAGCAGTACAGGCAGTTCCTGTTCTTGCTTCTGACCTGGATTCCGAAGACCTCTTCCCTCTTCCCCGGCTGCTGGATGCCCTTCAGAATATCACCGGTGTGAATCACGGCCTTGATGCAGAGGCGTGGATCGAATGGTATTCAGCGGTTAATAAACCGTGAATGGACAGTCGGCCGTCATTTTTTTCGCATGACTTATAACTGTATCGTCATTGGTATGGATTATATAGAAAACGAGAAATGATATCGATTGCGATACCGACAGCGAGGCAAAATGTTTCATTGGCCGTGTTAATTTTCTTGCCCGTCCGCTTTGATTACATTGTCGTCATTGGAGGCGTTGATCGTCTCCCCGGGATTGACGGTCAGAAAACGTTCCGAATCCCATCGGCCGTTGACAAAGTTCCGGATCAGTTCCGGGTCGCCCTTGAGTTCGTCATATTTCCAATTGAGCCAGTCAGCGCATTCTTTGGTGTATGATTTGTAATGCCCGGTATCTCCGAATCCCAGGTCCACGTAGGCGGCATTGGTGTATTCCCGGATCCAGCTTTGTTCCATCTCCATCAGGTAGTCGGCATTGTCTTCACCGTATTTTTCGACATATTCGGCACGGGTCTTTTCGTAGCGTTCTTTCCCCGGTTGTTCATTGGTTTCGATCCAGCCTGGACTGAACCAGTAGGTGCCGGGATACTGGTCAAAATATGTTTTGTATGCGTCTTTGGAGCCGAGCAGAAAGGTGATGCAGTCATGGCCGCGCATGACCACGAGTTTGCGTGTTCGGGCTTGGATGCCGGCCAGGCCGTTGCTGCACAGCCCATACCCCACAAGCACGGCATCGTAATTCATTTTTTCTTCTTCAACACGATCGATTGCTCCCTGGAGTTCAGTCCGGAGTTTGTCGGGGGTGTCGTGAAGCCCCTGGCGAAGAAAGGTGAAGTTAAAGGTGTGCGGAGACAGTGAGGCAAAGTAGGTGAGTTCTCTCCAGAGCACGTGACATGCGACAATAAAGAAGTTCTGTTTTTTCATAACCGTTCCTGTGTTCGTGGAATTATTGGATTCTTCCCGCGACCGGGAGTTCGGATGGTTTTTCCCGCAGCATGTGATTGAACAGCAGCCAGGGAATGATCATGGACAATACAATCAGAGTAAACACGATGTTTCCGTCAGCACCGGCTACGGCCGCGTTGACTGCGAATATGCCGCTGGATCCGATCAGGTAAAAGGATTCCGATTCGATTTTCATCCACACGGAAAGAAACATCAGGGCTGTGAGCAGGACGATAATAATCCATCCGATGAGCTGGAATCCACCGAACAGGAAAGATGCCGCGGCCCAGATCAGAAGCAGAATGAGCAGTAGAGGGTGGACGGTGATCAATCGTTTTTCGCTCTTTTCCGAGGTCATCAGAGAGAATATACAGATATATCCGGCCAGGCAGAGGCTGACGGGCAGCGGATTTTTTATCAGGATGATCTCCGGTACTGCCGAGAATCCAAGCAGCAGGTTGAGTCCTCGGATGATGCCCTTGCCTATGCCTTCGGCGATTGGGTTTTCCCTGAGCCAGAATTCGGTGAAACAGACAGCCAGAATCAGCAAAGCGGCTGCAGTCAGGGAGGTGGATCCTGCCATAGCCGCAGAAAAAAAAGCACCGCACGGAAGCAGGAGAAGCAGCAATCCCGCAGCCTTGGGGTTGAGAAAGAGTCCGGCGGACGGATTCTGCCGGGCTCTGACGATCAGCACCTGAAAGGCAAACAGCATGGCGGATGCAACAAAGATGGTTATTGCCGGATAGGGGATTATGTTCATCCCGGTTACCGATACACTTAGGAGCAACGCAGCCGCAATATCACTGCTGGTGCTGAACAGGTTGATCCAGGCGGATTCTCGATGAGCAGGATCCATTCAATTTCCCGTGATAGTAATAACAACTCGCCGCTGCCGCGGACCGTCGAACTCGGCAAAATAAATGCTTTGCCATGTACCTAGAACCAGGCGTCCTCCGGAGATAGGTATCGTTTCGGAGCATCCGGTCAACGTGGACTTGATGTGGGCATCGGAATTGCCTTCTGCGTGTGCGTAGTCTTCCTGCTGCGGAATCATACGGTTGAGCTTTTTTTCCATGTCCGATACCACCGCCGGATCCGCGCCTTCGTTTACTGTAATTCCCGCAGTGGTGTGCGGACAGTAGACCAGGCACATGCCTTCGGAAATTCCCGAGTCTTTTACAGCGCGTTCCACTTGGGGTGTAATGCTCACAAAGCATTTTCGTGACGGGGTCTTGACCCTGATTTCAATCATCGTATGTTCTCCCTTAAGTGATAGTGACAACAGCCCTTTTTCCTCTGCCTGCGGAGCAGAGAATTTCATAGGGAATACTTTTGCTGATTTTTGCCCAGTCTTCCACGGTAATGCGTTTATCCTTTGAACGGCCGATCAGAACGACCTTGTCGTTCAAACGGGCCTGGGGGCATCCGGAGAGATCCACGGTGATGTAGTCCATAGATATTCTCCCGATAATTGGACATTCAGTACCGCGTACCAGGACACGGCCTCCGTGATTAAGATGAAAGGGCACGCCGTCCGCGTATCCGGCACTGACCGTTCCGATAAGCGTATTTTTTCTCAGCCGATGAGTGCGGGCGTATCCGATGCAGGAACCTTTGGGCAGTTCGCGTACACTGACCAGCCTGGCGTAAAAAGAGAAAACCGGTTTCAGGTATTTCAGAAGGTCGGGGTGTACGGATGATCCGTACAGGGCAATGCCTGTCCGGACAAGGTTGAAGACTGCATTCGGATAAAAGAAGAGTCCGTAGGAATTGGATAAATGTGTGTACCGGAAGATGTGCCCCCTGGTTTCAAGTTCACGGATAATGGCGGAAAAACATTTGATCTGCGAGCGCGTATACGCGGAGTCTTTTGTGTCGGCTTCCGGGCAATGCGAGTAGATACCTTCGGACTTGAGACCCTTGAGACGCATGCATGCGCAGATGTCTCGGATCGCATCAGCGGCCAGTATTCCCAAACGGCCCATTCCTGTGTCCACGAGAAAATGAATGGTTGCGGTGCGACCGAGGCGCAGTGCTGTTCTGTTGATCTGCCGGGCGTTTTCCATACCGGTTACCGGGCAGATGATATTGTGTCGGATCGCGGTTTCGATTTCATCTGTAGAAAGGCTTCCGATGACCTGTACCGGAACATTGAATTTCTTTTTCAACCGAACGGCCTCACAGATACTGGCGGTTCCGAGCCTGGACGCGCCTTCGCGGATGCAGATTTCCGCGACTGTTTCCGCGCCGCATCCGTATGCGTCGGCCTTGACCACGGCCATGACTTCGGCCGGCTTGACTCTTTTTCGGATCGTCCGGAAGTTGTGCCGGATGGCGGCGGTGTTGATATCAATTCCTATTCGATGCTGTTTTGTTTTCATGGTTTGTTGCTGCCTGGAGAAGTTTGTGTTCAGCCGGATAAATTACATGTGTATATCCATGCCTGCGGATGCGTTGATATCCGTACCGGTCACATGGCGTGCCGCATCGCTGGCCAGGTAGACACAGGCTTCGGAAAAATCTTCTTCTGTGTTAAAGGACTGCATGGGCAGTTTTTTCTCCCGTTCAAGAGCCTGTTCGCAGTCCGCCGAATCCCATCCCTGAATTTTCAGTTCTGTCTGGGTCAGAATCCATCCCACGGTGATCCAGTTGACCCGTATCCGGTGCTGGGTCAGATATTTTGCCAGCATCCGGGTCATATAATAGAGCGCTCCCTTGGCGCAGCCGTAGGCGAATATGTTTCCGCCCGGCGTAAAGGGAAGGGTGGAGCCCATATTGATAATGGATCCGCCTCCGCGTTCTCGCATCAGCGGAATCGCGGCCTGAGAGCAGAAGAACGGTCCGCGTGCATTGACCGAGAAATTTATATCCCAGAACTCGGGGGTGATTTTCTCCACCGGCATTCGGGGAAATATGCCCACGTTATTGACAAGAATGTCCAGTCCTCCGAAGTTTTCTTTGGCTGCATTGCAGACACCGGCGCAGTCTTCATGCCGGGTGACATCGGTGGGATAAAAACAGGCACTGCCTCCGGAATCCTGAATGGCTGAGACAATTTCTTCACCCAGCTCCTGACGTCTTCCGCTGATAACGACCGACGCTCCTTCGGACGCAAACACCCGGGCCACGGCTGCACCGACTCCGCTGGTGGATCCGGTGATTACAGCAATTTTATTTTCAAGTCTTTGATTCATAATTCCGTTTCCAGTACATGAAGATGACATTGTGGTTCCAGTGGTGCTACCCGCCGAACTCAAAGGTTTTCCTGCCCTGGACCGCTGTCCGGGCGGCAAAGAGAAAGCCGGATGCCGGGTATTTGGCCAGTTCCTGTTCGCTCATGTGCTGACTGGCTGTCGTGATGTAGAGTGTGGAACGGTCCGGGCCGCCAAAGGCGCAGGATGTGATGCTTCGGGCGCCGGGTACATCAATGGTTTCAAGAATTTCTCCGGTCGCTGGGTCCCAGCAGCGGACGCATCCGCCGCCGTAGTGTGCCACCCAGAGGTTGTCCTCAGTGTCAATGGTCATGCCGTCGGGTCCGCCCATCTTCCGGGGAATCTCAAAGGCTGTGCGCCGATTGGAAATATTACCGCTCTGCAGATCATAGTCAAACGCATCCACGCGGTATTCAGGGGTATCAATGTAATACAGGGTCGTATGGTCCCCGGTCCAGACCAGTCCATTGGAGCAACGGACATTCTCAACAACCGGTGTGATGGTCAGGTTCGTATCAATCCGGTAGAACGTGCCTGGCTTTCCGCCCTTATCCATGTTCAGTGTTCCGGCCCAGAATCGACCGGCAGGATCGCATTTTCCGTCATTAAAACGGGTCGTCGGCAGATCAGCCTCGACAGAGAGCAGCGTTGTCATAGAGCCGGTTTCCGGTTCCAGAACCGCGATTCGGTCTTCGAGTGCAGCGACCAGTCCACCCGATGCCCGCGGAACCACGGTTCCGATCATCTGCCCTGTATCGAACGTCAGGTTGGATCCATCTTCAGGATTGAAAACATACAGTTTTTTATCATTGATATCTACCCAGAGAAGGCGGTCCGATCGGTCGTCCCACAGGGCACCTTCACCGAGCAAGGTCTTCTTTTTCAGAACAGGTTCAGCGGATATACTCACCGGAATTCTCCCAAAAACGCGTTGATAGTCTGTATGAGACTATTCGAACCATTATAATGGCAGATAAAGGTCTGTCAAATACAATTACGATCAGAAGATGCGCAGGTAACTTTGTACCTTGACAATCTGTATTTATGTGGTATATTCTTTGTGTATTCGATTGGCAGTTCTTGGCGTAACATTCTGTTGCGTAAGCGTTTTCGGCCAGAATATCACTTCGTATAAGTTGCGAAAAGCCGATCATACCCATCAACTTTTTTGACTGGTGATGCATGCCCGGGCAATTAAACAGAAATATTTCTCTCAATAAATTCAGAAAGCCTGCCGGCAATACCCCTTCCAAGGCTGGTGTGAAGGCGTTCAGCCCGGATCAGGTGCCTTCGGTAGTTTCCAGGGAACGCCGAGCCGCCAAACTGCAGAATCATATTGAGAATGTTCCGTCCCTGAATAATATATTAACCCAGATTCTGCAGCTGTGCAACAGCCCGAATACGACGAACAAAGATTTTGAAAAGTGTATATCTTCGGATCAGGGACTGACTGTGCGGCTTCTTAAGATGATCAACTCCTCGTATTTCGGACTGCGAAATAAGGTGAATACGATCAGTCATGCCGTCGGACTGCTGGGTATCAGCAGCCTCAAGAGCATTGTTACTGCTGCCACTACCAATAAACTTTTGTATCGGAATTTGAAGTACTACGGGTATGCCAAAGGCGGACTCTGGATACATTCTCTGATGTGTGCGGGAATTGCCAGGCATCTGGGCAGTAAGACATTCAAGATGGGCCGGGAGACTTCTGAAGAGCTGTTTGTCGCCGGACTGCTCCATGATGTGGGTAAGGTAGCCATTTCTCCGATATTGTCGGAGTCCCAGGACGAATTTTTTTCCCATGCCGACGATCATCGGGAATCCTCACTGTGCGAGGTGGAAAAGGAAATCTTCGGACTCGACCATGCCGAGGTCGGTGAGAAGCTTATGAAGAAATGGAACCTGTCCAGCCTTCTTATTAATGGTGTGCGTCAGCATCACTCGGAAACAGAGAGCACTGAAGAGGGAAAATTTATACGTATACTTCAGCTTTCTCACCGTATGACACTGAGATCCAGTCAGGGACTGAACTCGGAGTACCGCTGGCATCATAAGAGTGAACCTTCGGATCTCTATGAATCCCTGGGAATGTCTGACGAGGACGAAGACCCGCTCTTTGAGGAGCTCCAGGAAGTCTTTGATGAAATTAACGCTCTCTCACAGAATATCCAATAAGCCATGACATCCGGGATATATCAAACCATCCATCAGATTCACAGCCGCATGGAACTGGAAGAACTCTTTCCGATTGTCGAAAACGGATTTCAGGAGCATTGCGGGGCTTCGGCGTTTTCCATTCTGATCCTTAACGAACACAGCGGCGAACTGGAACTTTTTTACTCTACGCTTCCCGATGATCACAGCAGCACCAAAGGACTCGCTGCTTTATGCCGGGAGCTCAAGCCGTATCTGGATGCAGAGTCTTGCGGTCCCTTTACGTCCGGCCATTCATGGGAAGGATGTCCGGCACCGACCGGATATGCGGTCCTGGAATTTCAGGAGAGTCGATACGGAATTCTGGTCTTACATTCTGAAACCAGCCTCTCTGAGACCGGTCCGGAACTGAAGAATTTCGACATCCTTTCCAGGGAATGCAGCAGCGAAATCATCAAGCTTCAGCTTTACGGAGCTGTGGATAACGAAGCCCGGCTGGCCACGTCCAAGATCGAAGCCATCAACTCCACGGCCGAACTTCTTAAAAATCTGGATCTCCAGGTCCTGCTGACCAAGCTGATGGATGTGGCGTTGAATATTGTAAATGCCCAGGTCGGCTCCATCATGCTGCAGCGGGAGGATCGGCTCCAGACCGAAGTGGAGTTCGGACTGACCGATGAAGTCATGCATACCATTAAAACCAGTGACGGAGAAAGTTTTGTTGACCTGGTGCTGACATCCGGAGAACCTGTTCTGATTTCGGACATGGTGGAACGGGATGATATTGATATGTCAGGATTGACGGTTTCGATTCAGTCCCTGATTGTTATTCCCCTGGTTACCAAGACTGCCAGGCTCGGCCTGATCAACATTGTCAATACCGAAGAGGGAGGAATAGATCAGGTCTGGGTCGCAGCGGGAA
>CAZGEP010000016.1:27013-41582 GCA_964524955.1 uncultured Planctomycetota bacterium
CATTGTCAATACCGAAGGCGAATTTGATCAGTCAGACTATGATATTCTGATTACCATCAGCAACCTCTCTGCCGCAGCTGTGGAGAACGCCATTCTCCAGGAACATCAGATCGAAAGCGAACGGCTCAAGGAACAGATGGAGATCGCCCGATCCATACAGATGTCCCTGCTGCCGCACCAGAATCCGACCGTACCCGGACTGGATATAGCGGGCTGGTCCATTCCCTGCGATGAAACCGGCGGGGATTATTACGACTACATTATGCTCGATGAAGACCGCCTGGCGGTCGTGGTCGGCGACGCGTCCGGCCATGGACTGGGCGCGGCCCTGACCATGCTCAATGTGCGTGCGTCCCTGCGGGGACTGCTCTACGAATCCTTTGACCTGGACCGGGTTTTTTACTCTGCCAACAACCGGGTTGAAGCCGATACCAATGACGAACGGTTTATGACAGCGTTCTGCGGGATTTTCGATCTGCAGGAAAAGCAGCTGCAATACTGCTCTGCCGGTCACGAAGGCCCGATCTGGTTTCGCCAGGGAGAACCGGAACCGGCGCAGCTGGATTCCACAGGCCCGCCGCTTGGAGTTATTTCAGAGATGGATTTTGAAATCACCCCTTCGTACCCGCTTCAGCCCGGTGACATCCTGTTTATGGGGACCGACGGGATCTGGGAAGCCCAGAACTCGTCGGATGAACTCTTTGGCAAGGATCGTCTGATACAGCTGGTTCAGGAAAACAGCAGCCTGAGTGCGGAAGAACTGGGAGACGTAATTCGCGAACAGCTGAAAGCCTTTCTCGATAAACCCGCCAATGACGACATGACCCTTATTATTATCAAGGTGGCTCAGTGAAAGAAGAGAAGCTCCTCAACGTATATTTTGTTTGAAAACCACTTCGGCAGCGGTACAATTCTCCTTCATGAAAATACTTCGCCTGTTGACCATTGGAAACAGTTTTGCCGGCAACGCACTTACGTATCTGCAGGATCTGGCGGCAGACACGTCTGATGTTTGTTTTGAGATTGGGCGTGCCAATCTTGGCGGGTGTTCTCTGGAAAAGCACTGGAACCTGGCCGAGTATACCGCGCGTCATCCCGAGTATAGACCATATACCCTGAATCTGTCCGGCGCGGGTGCGGCAGATCAGGCAAACCTTCAGGATGCCCTGACAGCTCTGCCCTGGGATTATGTGACACTGCAGCAGGTCAGCCGGAAAAGCTGTCAACGCGAAATCTATCAGCCATGGCTGGGCCGGCTGGTTGACCTGGTCGGATGTGTGTGGTATCAATGTCTGAGTGGACTGGATGTTCGCAAGGTCTCATTCCATCCCGAAGAAGTGGATGCACAGACCGCTGGGTTTCTGCGTGAAATTGCGCACAAGACATGCCGGGAGTCGGCGATAATCTTACCGTAATCTTCAACCGCGTTCTTCCCGGCTCCCTGGGTCGGAGAATTGATCAGGGATTGAGTCTTTTTCTTTGACTTGACCACATAATACCATTTTTCCTCACCTGCAGCAGAAAGGACCCACAGGACACGTCCGGTTCCTGCATACAGGTTTCCCTGACTGTCGATTGAAAAGGGGTTGGGTTTCAACATGGGCCATTTCGAGGAATAGATCCATTTGCATTTTCCCTGTGCGGACACGGCATGGATCTGTCCGTACCTGCCGATAATATAAGCCGTGCCATCCGGGCTGACTGCGGCCTGAGCCCTGAATCCGTGTTTTGTCGGATACTGCCAGAGAAGCTTACCATCGGCATTCAGTGCAGACAGCGCATTGTCCGGTGAACAGATATAACGCACACCTGCAGAGAATATTGACGGTGTCGGATTGCGGATGTCAAAACAGGTTTTCACGCGCCATTTGAGCGAACCGTCGGGATTCAGTGCAAGGATGCTTTTTTTCCTGTCGCGGCATAGACCGTGCCGTCTGTACCGGCAACGGGTGTGTGAAGGATCCGCGTCCCGGCATTGATGTCCCATTTGAGTGTGCCATCCTCAGAGAGTGCGTGGATATGGCTTTGACAGGCTGCCGTCCACGGACTGCGCAGGCCTGAGTTGTATCCTTCGCAGAAATATTTCCACTTGAGGGATCCGTCTGGATTTACCGCATATACAAACTTGTCTGCAGAACCAAAAACGAGTGTGCCCTGATCGTCGGTCGCAGGTGCCCCCAGAATATCTCCGCCGGTTCTGAAGCGCCATATAACCGGGGCAGAGACTCGGATTGTGACTTTTGCGGGTTCGGAGGTGTTACCGTTCTGCTCCACAACAAATAAGAAAAAGTCCGTGCCGGTAAAATCACGCTTTGTTGTATAACGGAAGCTGCCCGTCTGAGAATCTGGTTTGTCCAGCGAACCCTGTGCAGGCAGGCGGGTGATCTTGAATGAAGCTTCTTCAGAGTTTAAATTCTTTCCCGTGAGCTTGAATTCAATAACCGCGTTTCTTGTAACGTCAATGGTCTGCGCAAGTGCAGTTATCCTGTCAGACGCAGGTTTCAGTTTGGGGCCGTCTGTTTGAGATGCGTGTTTGTCAGAGAGAAGAGCTGACCGGTTATCAGAATCCGGAGTGAGCGGTTTCGAAACGCCCTTTTCCGACCGAACCGTTGGTTCGGGTTTAGAGCCCTGTGAAAAAAAGACAACCACACCGGCCAATATACCGATCAGTAGAAATATGGGCAGAGCAAAACCGGGAAATCGAACATTCATTTTTATACCTGCTTTCTTGTGTTTGCGTACAAGGGTTCAGAAAAAAATATCCTGAACCAGATACAGGGCATGGTACTTTATTTGTCGTATATATATTCCAACGATTTTGCTTTCCGAAAGGATCTATGAATCTTAACCAGCAGAATTATATTTTCTTCTGCAGGGATAAATCCTCCACTGCTTCAGCCAGGCGTTCGTGGGCCCGCATGGCCCGCCAGCCGGTAACCATCCAGAAGATGGTGATGGCGATACCCACAAGAAAAGCAATGATTGCCATTAATGTGATGCCGCCGCCTGCCAGTCGCATACCATTCACTGTAAACATGGACTGCATATTATTCCTTTCTTTCCAAACGATTTAAATTGCAGAGCAAGTCAAGGGCTGCGCTGACATCCACATGAATGTCAGCGGTCCTGGCTCCATAGTATATGCCGTGGGGATCATCGTCAACTGAGATTTTTTCTTTTCGTGTGATCAGATCGAATACACTGTTAACCAGTTGGATCGCATCTTCCGGTTCGGTGCTTGCCTTACGGATCAGTTCTTCGACCTGGTTTGGAAATGTCCTGTCTGTGTGCAAATGGATGAAATCCGCTTGCTGTGAAGGTGTGCAGAGTTTTTTCCATTTTTCCTCAATTCGATCAACCATGGTCTGTTTTCTTCGAAAGAACGCCGGGTCAGGTGGATGAGATGGTTTCTCAGCAGGCAGGCTTTCTTTGGTCCGAGCGGGCAGCTGATCCCTGGGCATTGCATCCTCTGAAGGGGCAATCTGCTGCTGGGCCGCACAAGGGCTTTGTGGAGTTTTCGGTCGGCCTGTGTCCACAGAATCGGACCTTCCCAGGAGTATATCGAATGTATCATAAACAAGCATTACCGGAAAGACCAGAATGTATGAAGCAAAGAATCCGATAATTACACCCAAAAGAATGGTTCCTCCGATAACCTGAATTATGAAGGCAGGGAACTCTTTGCCCATACCGTCCAGGACCAGCCAGACAATTGTAAAGAGAATCCAGAGTTTCCAGGCCAGCATCATGTAATAATCAAACCGCTCAGAGGAGAGAAATATCCGTTTGCCGCAGTTTCTGCAGTCATAGATATGTGGGGCCGGACCGAACTTCGTGTAACCGGGAGCAATCCGATATTTTGTCATGCAGTCCGGGCAGTAATATTTGTGCGACCTGTAGAACATGTTTGGGATTCAACGGAAATCATATAACGAATATATTCTTCATCCTGTCAATCCCGTTAATCCTGTCAAAGTTTTTGCTTTTGTTGACCATCGACGTTTGAGTTTTTATTCGCGGCACAGCTGTTGAAGGCTTTTAACTGTGTATTCGATTTCTTCCCGTGTGGTGAAATAGCCGATACTTGCCCGGACGGTGCCGTCTGGGAATGTGCCAATGAGCCTGTGCGCTGACGGCGCACATTGCAGGCCGGCCCGTGTTGTAATGGAGAATCGTTCTTCCAGTTCCATGGCAGCTGTTGCCGGATCCATATCCTTGATGCGGAAAGCAAAGACGCCGATGTTGCGGGCCATGTCATCCGGTCCGTATACGGTCAGTCCGTCTACAGATTCAAGCCCCTGCAGGAACCATTGACTGGTCTGAGTGATTTTCTTCTGGATCGAATCAACACCTGTCTTCAGTATGAACTCCAGGGCTGCACCGAGTCCGGCAATGCCCGGGGTATTGGGTGTGCCGCTTTCAAACCGGTCGGGCAGGAATTCGGGCTGGACTTCTTCGCTGGATCTGCTGCCGGTTCCGCCCTGTTTGAGGGGGCAGAGGTTTAGTTGCTTATTCATGCACAGAGCGCCGACTCCCTGCGGTCCCATCAGTCCCTTGTGTCCGCTGAAAGCGAGCATGTCGATATTCATCCGTTCAAGATCAATGGGAAGGTGTCCCGCGGTCTGGGCGGCATCCACCAGCAGCGGAATGTTGTGTTCCCGGGCAATCCGGCCGCATTCCTCGACCGGCTGAATCGCACCGCAAACATTGGATGCATGCGTCATGACAATCAGTCGTGTTTCCGGCCGGATGAGCTTGCGGATGCTGTCCGGATCAGTGATGCCTGAAGCATCGGCACATGCAGCAGAAAGCGTGATGTTCCGCTCGCTGACCAGTGCATTGAGCGGGCGCATGACCGAATTGTGTTCCAAAGGCGTCGAAATTACATGGTCGCCTTCCTGAAGCAGTCCCTTGATGGCCAGGTTCAAAGCCTCGGTGCAGTTGAGCGTGAACACGATTTTTGAACTGTCCGAAATGCCGAAGAGCGCAGCAAGGCGTTCACGGGTATCGGTAATGATTCTGCCGGCCTGAATGGCGCGGCTGTTTGCCGATCGCCCGGAAATGGCGCAGATGTTTCGCATGAATTCATCCATGTCCGTATAAACGCATTCCGGCTTGGTCTGTGTAGTTGCTGCGTTATTCAGATAAACATTCATAGTGTGATTACCTTATCAGCGGCCAGAAATGCTTCCACAATATCATACATGTTGGAAACGATTCCAACTCCGAGTTTGTCCGTAATGCCGTAATAGTCCAGGCAGGTGCCGCATACCATAATGCTTGTGTCTGTGGTGTCAATATTTTTCAGGTTTTCCAGAGCATCCGAACCTTCCACTGTCAGTTTTACACCCGAGTTCATAAACACCAGGGTGGCGGGCAGATTTGAGGACTCGGCCAGTGCAAAGGAGAATGCTTTCATCAGTGCGGTCCCGAGTTCGTCGTTACCACGGCCGATGGTGTCACTGTTGATAAAGACCACTGTGTTTACCTTGTTTGAAGGAAGGGCGCAGGATTCGAGTTCGGGAAGGGCGGCAGCCTTGTATCCGGAAGTGGCGATGCGGATCCGGAAAACGCCTTTGGATTCTTCACTGGCAGCTGCCGTGCATCCCTGGCTCCCGGCAAAACGGGCCACATTGTCGCGTGCAGCCGCATTGTCCACCAGTACAATCAGTTTGCTCTCAGTGCCAGCGGCCAGAGCGTCACGGGTCATGACCACAGGTTTGGGACATGTCATTCCTCTGGCGTCAACGATATTCTGCTTCATGATATTGCCTCCTTTAAAGGTGTTATTGAATCGACCATTCATGGAACGTGTCATGCGAAATATGCTTTTCCTGTAACAGGGTTTGCATGGTTTCGCGGTCTTTCCATTCCGCGCAGAGAGCGATTCCGCAGTTCGCGCTGAACTGCCGGGGCGGTGCAATCAGCTTGAATGAAATACCTGTCTCTTTCGCTGCCTTTTCCGCCTGAAGCGCATGGTGTGTTGAATGGAACGTGATTACACAGTATTTCATTTCTTTTCTGCAATTAAAAGAGCGGCACCGAGTGCGCCGGTAAACTGGGGCGCTTCCGGAATGAGAACCGGTTCCCCAGGTAATTCAGACAATAATCTGCAGACGCATTGATTCCTTGCAACGCCTCCGCAGAACACTACGGGTGAGACGGCATTTATCCGTTTGAGCATATTTACAGAACGACTGGCAATACTTTGATGAAGGCCCAGTGCAATATTTACGGGTTCCTGACCGCGGGCCATCATTGAGGTAGCTTCGCTTTCTGCAAATACCGTACACATGTTTGATATGTTGACCGGCGTTGTTCCGGACAGGGCAAAGGTGCCGAATTCAGCAATGTCTTTATCAAAGGCATTTGCCATAACTTCAAGAAATTTACCGGTTCCGGCTGCGCACCTGTCATTCATCTCAAACTTCTTTACCCCTTTTCCGGGTTCAATACATATTGCCTTGGTATCCTGGCCTCCGATGTCCAGAACCGAACGGGCTTGTGGAAAAAGTGACATGGCCGCGGCTCCGTGTGCCAGAATCTCAGAAACAACCGGTACATCCAATTCGTTTTTGAAAAGCTGTCTTCCATAACCCGTAGCCTGGATATGGTCACAGCTGGATTCGCTCAGCAGTTTCTTCGAATTTTCCAGAGGTGCAAACGCCGTTGCAACCTGACGCTGCTCAACGATCCGGCCGTCTTCTTCAATGGTTATAAGTTCAATACTCCTGGAACCCAGATCAACACCTGTAAATCGCATTATCCAAGTGTTCCAATAAACGCTTCAACACGGTTTTTAAGAATCTCGATATCTTCCATGCTGTAATCGGTTTCGATCTTTGCCACGGGGATTCCTTCTTTTTCAAGGGTCTGTTCAAGCTTGTAGGCCTCGATTGCGTACGGATGGCAGAACTGAATCGCGTAATGAATCACGCCGTCCACATTCAGGTATTTGGCCATGGCAGCGATATTTTGTATGTGTTCTTCATTGGGAGTAAAACAGGCGCAATCAATCTTCATGTACCGGTCCACAATATGATCCGTCATCTGATCCAGAGTTCGGCCTTCTTCGCTGACCAGGTCCCGTGTGTTGCGTGTCCCCACACAGGATTCTTCTCCGACAATAACCGCACCACTTGATTCCAAGACAAACGGAATTTTCCAGTTGGGTATTGCCATGGGACAACCGGAAAGCATTACCCGTTTGGTGTTTTTGTCTGCAACACCTTCCTTCTTTTGAATGCGCTCCTTGAGCTCATCACATAGATTGTTCATTTTCTCAGTAAACCGGATCGGGTCATCGTAAAAAGCAATTTGATTAACCAGGAGCGCATCTCTGCCTGAGATGGGGGCCTGAACCGCCTTTCGAAGCCGGTTCAGGCGCTGAAGTACTGATCGGCGCGCATTCACGGTGCGTATGGCGCCTGCCAGGTTTTCTTCTGTAATCGTTTTTCCGGTAAGCTCTTCGATTTTTTTCATAAACCGATTAATTTCCGCTTTCCACAGCTGACGGTCCAGTTCTCGCTTCATCTGTGGAATTTCCATTACATAGACCGGTGCCATTTCACCAAGGATTTCATATGCCTTTTTCTTTCCGTCGCAGGTGGTCTCGCCAACCACCAGATCACAGGACTCAAAAAAAGGACAGAGACGGGAAAGTTTGAATCCCATGAACGATTTTATCAGCGCACAGGTGTTGCGGGGCAGAACACGTTCGGCTTCTTCAAACCCAATCTCAGCTCCTGCACAGAGTCCGACACAAACAGCATCGGCTGCCAGAATAATTTCTTCAGGAACAAATATGCAGAATGTGCCGACAATGTTTCGACCCTGCTCTTTGGCAGTAAGAATTTCTTTGATTCGGAGGCCATGAACTTCAGAAAGGGCAAAGTCCAGATATTCTGCACCTTTAAGGCGCTTTTCCTGTGAAAGAAAGATGTCACCGTAGAATTTTCCCAACACATTGAGCAAATTGTCGTGAGCCGGTAAATCAAGATTCAATGATTTCCACATTTTTCTGTATTTTTCAGTCGTGTTACACTCCCTTTCCGGTTTCAGTTGATTTTAACAAAGATATCAGGTTCGGTATCGATCATGCATTCTTTCTTCGTAACACACCCGATCTGCGCCCAGGGGGTGGTTATGTTTTCACTGAGCATGGCAGACATCTTCTCTGTATTCCCGGCCGGACAGCTGATCAGAAGCCCGCCTGAGGTCTGCGGGTCAAAGAGAAGATCCTGTTTCGCCAGTTCCAGCTTTGGATCAAAAAAGACCGCGTCCTGGGCGTATTCCCGGTTGGCATAGGCTGCGCCCGACAGCAGCCCCATGGATGCGTAGTTCAAAACGCCATCCAGTTTTGGAATCGCGCTGAGGTCTATTTCCAGCGAACAATTGCTGGAGCGGGCGACCTGGAGCGCATGGCCGATCAGACCGAACCCGGTAATATCCGTACAGGCATGGGCGCCGCATTCTGTCGCGATCTGTGCGGCCCGGGCATTGAGTGTCTGCATGGACTGATTGGCGACCTCTTCCTGCTGAGGGCTTGCCATGCCCGCCTTGATCGCCATGATCGTGATGCCAGTGCCCAGGGGCTTGGTCATAAAGAGCACGTCGCCGGGACGGGCGCCGGCATTGTCCAGAATGGCATCGGCTGCAATCCTGCCGGTGACTGCCAGACCGTATTTGGGTTGTGGATCTACAATTGAATGTCCGCCAAGCAGAACCGTATTTGTTTCTCTGAGTTTGTCAATCGCCCCCCGGGTGATTTCTTCCAGCACTTTGGTTGGCAGGGATCTGGCTGGAAAACAGACCACGGCCAGGGCGGTGATCGGAACTCCGCCCATGGCAAAGATATCACTCAGGGAGTTTGCAGCGGCAATCCGGCCATACATGTAGGGATCACGGGCCACCGGCGGAAAGAAGTCAACGGTCTGAACCAGACAGCTGCCGTCGGGCAGGCGATAGATGCCGGCATCATCCAGCGTGTCCGGGCCCACAATCAGATTCGGACTTTGCGGAAGCTGAATGTTCTTGAGAATGTCTTTAAGACGAGCGGCAGGAATTTTGGCAGCGCATCCGCATTCGCAATCCAATTTGAAGAGATCGGTTTTCATGTCAGGGCTCCAGCGCAGGATGAGATTGGATGAAACGGAAGAGATCTGAACGGGTTCTGGCCAAAAAAGGCGATACAGAAAAAATGAAAAGAGAAAAAGAGAGCTGAATACGGTATGGGGGTTTTGGTGGGTTTCATTTTTAATTCTTATCTGGCAACTGCATTACCGGACCGGTACTGCAATGCGATGGTTCTGTTCAGATGAATCTCCTTGAAATTACGCATCGGTATTTTGAATAACGAAATAATTATAGTATGTGCACCGCAACTCTGCAAGTTAAAATATGTTCCCTTTTATCCTGTTGATCCTGTAAATCCTGCCTAATTCTTTTTTTTGAATTGCGAAAAGACTTTTTTGACAGGATTAAAGGGTCGGCGAAGCCATTTTTTGATCCGCCGCAGGTGGAATGGACAGGATGAAAAACGAATTCGTTATAATTGTTTTCTGCCCTTGTCCGTAATGATCCTGACATCGTCTTTTCGCTTTGTAACCCCTTCCTGGTCGTAGATGTTTAAGAGCAGGAGGCAGATCTTCCGGTTGCCGCTGACCAGATCCCTGAATCCTGCAACCGTTATTCCGCTCTGGTTGTCTGCCAGGTATGTGAGCAGCTTGCTCCGGCAGGAATCCACGATCGAGGCATGGATAAAATTGCCCTCCATGGAATAGGCCTGATTGTGGTCTGTCAAATACTGAAGGATTTGCTGTAGCTGTTCTGGAGTGATTTGCTTCTGGCCAGCCTTCTCCTGCAGGTCAGAGAGAAGCGGTGTGGTCATGCCGCATTCCTTGAGGCGGCTGGAGATGAATTCGATTCTGCCCAGCAGTTCGGAATCCGGTCCGGACTGATGGCTGGCCAGCGCCCAGGTGTTATTTGTCTTTCGGAGGATTCCGCTGCGCTGCATATCCTGGAGTGCTTCCAGAATGACGACTTCGGATGACGATTCTTTCTCCACAGACAGAATGCCGATGAGTTCTTCCAGGGAACGGCCGTTTTCAGACAGGGGATTCCGTTTGTGAACGTCTGTGATGTTTCGCAGGATTGTCTTTTGGAACCGGTCGAACAGTTCCGTTGTGACAGCATAGATGTGGTCATCCTTTGAAAACGTGCGGATATCTCCGGGCAGCGGACCGGACAGTATGTCACGGATTTCCTTTTCCGATGCATTCAGTGCCAGTGCCAGGTCGGTATGGCTGATTCCCTGGTGCTGTTTGCGGACTTCCATGCAGACCATTTCGCGCATCTCTCCCCGGGCAATGGTCCGCATGCCTTCAACGGCCTTGGGGTGTCGGCGCCGGTGATGAAGCGGTGCCGGATCAATGATGGTTCCGCCGCCGATGGTCATGTCTGAGGATGTGCTGCGCAGAACAAACCGGTCTCCGTGCCGGGTTGCACAGGGCGTGTTCAGGTGAAACTGAACCAGGGCTGTTTCGCCGCCCTGCATCCGGTCTTTTTCAATCAGGTGAATTTTGACTTCCTGCTCAACGGTTCCCAGATGAAAGACCGCCTGGCTCCACAGTCCCAGTGCCCGGCAGTTGGGAAAGAGGCAAAGTTCCGCATCCAGCATCATGGATTCCCGCAGGTTGCGTCCGGCCAGCAGCATTCCCCGGTCAAGATCCGAAAGTCGTATGTCCTTGAGGTTGATCGCGGCGCGGTCGCCGGCCTGCACTTCTGTGACTGGATTGCCGTGATGCTCCAGCCGGCGAATCCGGCTTTGCTTTCCACCGGGAAGCAGGTACACGGCGTCATCCTGTTTCAGCCGTCCGCTGAGCACAGAACCGGTAACCACGGAGCCGAATCCGCTCACAGAAAACATCCGGTCAATGTACATGCGGAAAACGCCGTCCGCGGGCTTCTGAGTGGTGCGGGTGACGGTATGGGAAATTGCGGCTTTCAGACGATCGATTCCCTGTCCGTCTTTTGCGGATACGCCGATGACAGGTGAACTTTCAAGAAATGTTCCGCTGACCAGATCCCGGGCTTCCTCCATGGCCAGTTCAGCAATGTCGGGATCGACCAGGTCAATTTTATTCACCGCAATCAGGCCGGTCTGGATGTTCATGATGTCCATGATCATCAGGTGTTCGCGGGTCTGCGGCATGACGCCGCTGTCCGCAGCAATAACCAGGAGAGCGAAGTCAATTCCGCCGGCACCGCCGACCATGGTATGGACAAAGTTGCGGTGTCCCGGAACATCCACAATGCCTACGCTGTTTCCGTCCGGTAGATCCAGGTGTGCGAAACCCAGGTTGATCGTGATCCCGCGTTTCTTTTCCTCCTTGTGGGTGTCACACTCGATGCCGGTCAGTGCCCGGATGAGCGCGGTCTTGCCGTGGTCAATGTGTCCGGCGGTTCCCATGATAACATGTTTGTGCAGGTCGGTCATAACAGCCTATTGAGTCGTGTGTTGAATATCTGCGACTGCATTGCCGATGCAGTCCGCAATAAACGGAATGTCTTCTTCAAAGATGGTCAGCATATCAAAGAGAATTTTGCCCTCCCTGAGGATTCCGAGTACCGGTCGGTCTGTCTGAAGCAGGGCGGAAAAGAGTTGTTCGGCAAAGGTCTGTCTGCCTTTGAGCGGTGGGTCGTTAGAAAGAATTTCGACCGCTGTACTTGGGATGCAGGATTCGGGATTGGAACCCCCGCCGCAGCGTCCGGCCGAGGAAAGGATTCGGCAGGAAATGTTCTGTTTATCACAGGCAGCGCGCAGAGCCTGCGCCATGTGCCGGGTTTCTTCCTGAGTCCGCTTGAGCATCCTGAAGACCGGGAGTTTCGAAAAGAGCGCTTTTTCATCAAGGTATTGAATACAAACTTCGGACAGGGCGGCCATTGTCAGTTTGCCTACGCGAAGGGCTCTCATCAGCGGTGCCTTTGCCAGTTGCTCGACCAGCTCCTTTTTGCCCGCGGCAATACCGGCCTGCGGACCGCCCATCAACTTGTCGCAGCTGAACGTGACCAGGTCTGCACCGTCTTTGATTGCACTTCGGACATCGGGTTCGTCAAAGGGAAGTCCCTCGGGTTTTCGAAGCAGGCCGGAACCGATGTCATAGACAAAGGGGATTCCCCGGGAGCGGGCCAGCTTTGAGAGTTGCGCGACGGATACCTCTTCGGTAAATCCCTGGATGGAATAATTGGATTGATGGGCTTTGAAAATCAGTCCCGTGTTTTCAGTGAGCGCGTCTTTATAGTCGGAGATTCGAGTCTTGTTCGTGGTGCCCACTTCCACCATGTGTACACCGCCGGCCTTCATGATATCCGGAATACGGAACGAGCCTCCGATCTCAATCAGTTCACCGCGAGAGACAATTACTTCCCGGCCAGATGCCAGAGTGCTGAGTATAAGGATAATGGCCGCGGCATTGTTGTTGACCACGACCGCATCTTCAGCAGTGGTTAGATAGCGGATTATCTCCCGGAGATGATGGTTTCGCTGTCCGCGGCAGGCCTTTTTCAGATCGAATTCAAGGTTCACATATCCGCGGGTTTTTTCGCACAGATCCTGCATGATCATCTCACCCAGGGGCGCCCGCCCGATATTCGTGTGCAGGATCACACCCGTGGCATTGATCATGGGCTTGAGAGAGGCAGCGGACAGCGCCTGTGTGCAGCGGAGAACATCCTCGACAAGAACCTCCCGGTCTGGAATAGATCTGTCCGCCAGTGCCTGCTGACGGTGATCATTCAGCACCTGTCGGACTGCATAGGTGACAAGTTCACGGCCCTGCTTCCAGACGGCTCCAGCGACCCGTTCATCTTCCAGCAGCTGATTCACGCCGGGCAGGTGTCGAAGTTTTGTGTTGGTATCTGTCATGTTCACATAAACAAATGTATGTTTGAAAAAGCAGAGAGGGCAGGAATCGAACCTGCCACAGACGGTGTTATCCGCCTGTTACTGGTTTTGAAGACCAGCCGGACCACCAGATCCATCCCCTCTGTAACGTATCCTGAATCTCAGAAAGAATTATACGCAAATATCAGTGAACACAAGATTAAAAGAATGGACAAGTGTTTTTTCGAAATTTGATCGCCTGGAAGCAGACGTGAAAGCCTTTAATCGGACCGCTGCAGCAATAACCGGGGATATGGGGATTCCGGTTGATGATCTTTATGCTTTCGTTTCCTCCGGCAACCCCGATGAGATGCTGCTCCAGGACGGCGTGCACTTCACAGATGAGGCATACGAACGGATAGGAACGGCCGTTGCCGATTGTATCCGGGGGCTGTGGATGTGAAAAACGGAACGGTTGCAGGCTCGTCGGATCCGCTCTTTGAAAACAGGTACCCGCTTCTTCCGGTTAATGACGGCTGGATTGCAGTCCTTAAGACCGGTGAAGTGGCGGCATGTATGCTGAAGTAAGAAATGGATGAGTGAGATCTGTCAGACTGTAATACTTGTTTTTGCGTTCTTACGGACGCGATGTCCTGGCTTCGAATCGTTGTAAAAATGGGGTGACCAGAGGGATTCGAACCCTCGACCTCCTGAGCCACAGTCAGACGCAGTTGTTGTCAATAAAGGACTTACAAATCTTTGGTGTAATTCTGCAAACAAAAATGAATATTTTTAAGCTGGAATCCGTATTCCTTCAAAGGTGACTGGTCCATAACAAGATCAGCCGCCTTTTTTTCTTCACACCCTCCCCACAACCCCTCAGAGCGTTTTAAACGCGTTGTCATTGTTTGGGGGTAACCAAACCCCGCCCTTGTCATTTCAAGGCCGTATTTAAACCCTGAGAGGCCTTGTACAGGGTGTATGGGGGTGTATGTGATAAAGAGCTGCGGTTTTATTCAATCATTTCCATTTGACATAGCCGCCGCATTGCTGTATAATCAAACCGTTCCATACCATATTCCTAATGGCTGTTAGCATGAAGCGTTTCTTCATCATGTGGTACATTTATTTTGGAGGAATTATGCACAAATTACTGATAGCTTCTGTCTGTCTTTATGTTCTTTCCATTGGAGCAGCTGCTTCTGACCAGAAACATTATAAGAAGAGCGTATCCGCTAAGGAATGGAAGAAGTCTACGGCAAAGGGTCGGGCAGAAGGACATGAGAACCAATGGCTCATCTATGCTGTCAATTCAAAGGATAATTCTTTGTACACAATTGATTCTGCCACCGGTAAAGCTCAACGAGTCGGAGCGTTGGGCATTAAAATAGCTATGTCAGGTCTCAGTTTTGACCAGAGAGGCAGATTGTGGGGTTTCTCGCTTAGCCAGATGGAAAGGTTAAACAAGCAAAAGATGCAGAAGGCGATGACCTCAAAACAGCGGCGTGAAAGAAATAGAAACCGCTACAAAAATCAAAAGGGACTTCTGTACGTAATTGACACGAAAACAGGTAAGGCTGAAGTGAAACGTGAATTTGACCTTCAGGATAAAGGTCGGACAATTGGCTTAGTATTACAACGCCATATTTACTAAAGTTATCCGGTTAAATTGACGATAACTCTCCT
>CAZGEP010000017.1:0-41382 GCA_964524955.1 uncultured Planctomycetota bacterium
TCGTTATGTATATTCCACCGGATACCGAACTTTGAAATTCCTATACAGTAAATTATGCTGTATTCATAAACTTTTTAGACAGGATTTGCAGGATCAACTTCCTGTCTTTTAAAGCAGACGCGGCTCCGGGTGTTACGACAATGGAAACATTTGATTTCTTCTGCACATCCGCAACCACCGCAATCAGATCTTTTTTAAACACCTCAGAATTCAGAATGATTTTCGTTGTAAACAGGATTCCCCTGACCTTGCAGTCTTCTGAATGTGTGGACAGATTGATGACTTTTGCTTTTTTCTTTTTCAGCGCTTTTTCCATCCGAATCTGCGCCTCTGAACGAACCTCCCTGTCTGAAATAAGAATAGCCTGACGCGCAACCGTATACGTCAGATTGTTCGCTTTGCAGACCCAGCTGAGGGCAAGGGAAAGCGTCATGTCCACTACCTTCAGACCGACCTTGTTTGCTTTCTGCGCAACGCCATAGTCACAAATGATATTCAGCCCGGTCAGATTCCGGATCACAGAAACGGCGTCAGCAAAATCAACACCCACAAAGTTGAACGTAACCGGTTTTTGCATTTTCTTTGTGATTTCCGGATACGCATTGCAGTATTCATCCGAACCGGGTAAGATGTTCTTTACTTTTCGGTAGGTTACCCCAGGTCTTTTTTCTCCGGATTCGATCACCCTCACAAGTACCGGATGAAGCTTCATGTGTCTGGGATAGTGTTTGCTGCTCCCGAAAACAACGGCCTTTCCGCTGTCATGTTCCTTTACCACGCAAACCATGCCGGCCTTTCGCGCCACCCAGAAAAGAGCATCCTCCAGCTTCATGTCTGTTACCTTGATTGTAATTCCCATATCTTTAGGGGCAGGATCAGTTTTCACATCCCGTTTATCCAGAATCACGTTCAATCCGCTCACTCCCCTCAAAAACGCCAAAACCTCGCTGAGCGGAGTATTCTGGAAATCCACTGAAAGCCGTCTGTCCAATGGGGATACTGGTTTTTCTTTATCACTGTGACCGGCAGAAGCTGTTCCGGCCGTCAAATTAACAACTCTTCGTTTAATTTCATGGGAATCACCGGCCCTCAAGACCGACTCACTATTGTCGGCCTCGGTTACGGCCACAGTACCGCTCAGCACTGTGACCAGAACGGTTCTTACGATAATACTGTTCATGTCGTCATCTCCTTTGCTCTCTGTACATTTGATTGTAAATTCGGTCCCGAGAACACGTACCTGTGCGTCAACGAGCACGATGTCCACCACAAAGCCCTGCTGCTGGGGCGCCACTCGGCAGCGGATGTCTCCGTGGTGCATTTGAATGCGGTTTTGTTCGCTGAGTACAATATCGGTCTGGGGGCCTATTACAATCCGGGATTTGTCAACGAGCGTAACCGTTATTTTTTCTCCATTTCGGCCCGGTCCGGTAATCACGCGATCTCCAGACTTGAGAAGTGTCAGTCGGGTCAACGGCACAGACACACCATCGCTGATACATACCGAACCTTCAAGTCCAGACTCGGATACACGGCCGATGGATTCGGTTTCATCGACTGGCAGTTTGATTGCCGTAATCACTGCCGCGACAATGGCAATTCCAATCACAAGAATCGCCGCAGCCCCTTTCATGCTGATAAGACGTGTTGGACCCAGCCGCGAAGCCATACCTTCGGCTTCTGATTTTTCACTGAAATAATCACGTATCAGTGAGTGAGTCCGGACTTCGCATACAAATTCATCCCGTATTTTCCGGTCTTCCTTGATTTTCCGTGTCAGGAGTTTCCGGTCTTTCTCAGAGCAAGTTCCGTTCAGGTAGGATTGAATACGTTTTTTTGTTTCGGAATTCATGGGGTTATTTCACCTCGTTCTGTTTCTTTATACATTCTCTGACCGCACTCCTGGCCCGGCTGAGCGCCACCTGAACAGCGGTTTCTTTCCGGCCGGTCCCTGCGGCAATATCGCGGATCCGCATAACCTGCTTGTATTTCATCCGCAGAATTTTTCGAACGCCGTCGGAAAGTTTTTTCATGCAGTATTCGATCAATGATTTTTCCCGCTCCCACAGGGATTCGGTCTGCTGAAATGATGTATCCAGCTTTTCGAGTAACTCTTGATCCACACAAAGGCCTTTGCGTTTAATTCGGCGCTGTTCCTCCAGAATTCTGCGCCGGGCAATTTCCCGTATCCAGGAACCAAAATGGCTCCCCGCCCTGAAGGTATTGAATTTTCGAAACGCAATGGTGGACACATCCTGGAAAATATCCTCGGCTGTATGAAAATCATTGGTCACGGAAAGGATATACCCAAAGACCGGACCTCGATGCTTGCGCAGCAGCTGGATGAATTGATCATTTGCCTTCATGTTCAGTTATTCCCGCTCCTTCAGGTTCCAGTTTCATACTTTCCTCTGACTGCTGTTCTTCGACTTCAGCCGCATCGTCTTCTTCATTCGCAAACTGCGCAACAGAAGGCTGCCCCCATACACAGAGGAAAAGGACTGCAATCCAGACTAACACACTGTATTTCATTATACATTCCTCCCTATCCAAAAAAATAAAAATCTATTTTCATTATCTTCACTGCCATGGGATACTTTTTACATACATGTTACTTCAACCATAGCCCCCTTTCGGTATCATAGTAATATGAAATCATTTCCATACATACATGCAGAAAAGATTCAAAACCATACACAAAAAATATTTTGTGAACCAAATTGGCAAAAAACGCGTCTAAAAGGTTGCAACAGGTGCTAAATTGTTTATAATTTCAAATTCTGTCATTTTGCTTTATCCAACAGGTATCGTTATCCACGCAGCTCAATGAAAGGAGCCGGTTTATGACCGAAGAAATGACTCGTCCCACCCAGCCTACGGAAGATGATGTACAGGCGATTGAAAAATTCAGAGGACTTAATACCCGCATCCAGGATGAAATGGCCAAGGTTATCCATGGACAGACCGATGTAATCAAAAAAATGCTGATCTGTATTTTCTCTCGCGGACACGGCCTGCTCATGGGCGTTCCCGGGCTGGCCAAGACTCTGATGATCCAGTCTCTTTCTGAAATCATGTCCCTGGACTTCAACCGGATACAGTTTACCCCAGACCTGATGCCCGCAGATATTACTGGCACAGACATTCTCCAGGACAAACGAGAACTGGGCCGGCGGGAATTCGAATTTGTCAAGGGCCCGATCTTTTCCAATATCATCCTGGCAGACGAAATCAACCGTACGCCTCCCAAAACCCAGGCCGCCCTGCTGGAGGCCATGCAGGAACACCGGGTTACGGCCATGGGACGAACCTACACACTGGACGAACCCTTCTTTGTTCTGGCCACGCAGAATCCGATTGAACAGGAAGGGACCTATCCGCTTCCCGAGGCACAGCTGGACCGGTTCATGTTCTTTATCAAAGTGGATTACCCAACCTACGAGCAAGAGCTGGACATTGCAAGAACCACTACTGGGTCAGAGCCGCCTCCCCTGGACAAAATTATTGACGGCCCCACGATCACGGATATTCAGAATCTGGTCCGTCGGGTTCCGGTACCCGCCCACATCTATGAATACGTGGTCAGCCTGGTGCGGAAATCCCGACCACTCGCGGATGACGCCCCGGACTGGGTCAAAGAGCTGATCACCTGGGGTGCGGGTCCCCGTGCGGTTCAGTATCTGATTATTGGCGCCAAAGCCAACGCAGTTCTGGACGGCAGCTACCTGGTGCGCGTTGATGATGTGGACGCGGTAACCGATGTGGTACTGGGACACCGCATTATCCTGAGTTTCCACGCTGAATCCGAAGGCATTACCACTGAAGATGTGATTCGCAGACTGCAGAAGGAAACAAGGGAGGCGGAATAGTTGGCTAAAAAAAAATCCAACGATTTTCTCGACCCCAAAGTCCTTTCTAAACTCTCCCGCCTGGATATTCGAGCCAGAGGCCTGGTGGAAGGCAGTTTCTCCGGCCAGCACAAGAGTCCGCACAAGGGTTCAAGCGTAGAGTTTTCCCAGTACCGGAAGTATGTGGCAGGGGATGATATTAAAAATCTGGACTGGAAAGTGTACGCGAGAAGCGACCGCTTTTACATCAAAGAATTTGAAGCCGACACCAACCTCCGCTGTTACCTGGTTATGGACTGCAGCGGGTCCATGGGATTTTCCGGAGAATCCGGAAGCAAGATGGACTACGCCAGAAAGCTGGCCGGCAGTCTGGCATACCTGCTCGTCCTTCAGAGCGATTCGGTAGGGCTTCACTGCTTTAATGACAAGGTGATCAACGACATTCCGCCGCGAAACAAACCCAGCCACCTGCACAACATATTCGAAGTACTCTCATCGGTCGCCCCACGCGGAGAAACGGATATCGTGACCATCCTGCACAACCTGGCGGAGAAAATCCGCAAACGCGCTCTGGTCGTTGTTTTTTCCGATTTCTTCGCAGAAGTGGAGCCACTGATCGACTGTTTTCACCATCTGATGCACCGCAAACACGACCTGGCGCTCTTTCATCTTGTGGACGATGCTGAAGTCCAATTCAATTTCAACCGGCCGATCCGCTTCATTGACATGGAGGATTCCTCCACCCTGATCTCCGAACCCGGTATGACACGCAACGAATATCTGCAGATTTTCACGGATTACATGGAACGCATTAAAAAAGGATGTCGGGAATTCAAAGTAGACTACCGTCTCTGCCGGATGTCACAGCCCTATGACAGCGTCCTGTCCGAATTTCTGCTCGAAAGGATGCGCAAGTGACCTTTCTCCAGCCCTTCATCCTTTGGGGATTGCCGTTGTGTACTCTCCCCCTGATCATCCACTTGCTTAATCGGATGCGCTACCGTTCCATGAAATGGGCGGCCATGCGGTTTCTGCTCAAGGCCAGTCGCAGCTCCACCAAACTCACACGCTGGAAACACCTGCTGATTTTACTCTGCCGGGTGCTGGCGATTCTCTTTCTGATCGCAGCCATCGGCCGTCCGGTGGTCAGCGGCTGGTGGGGATGGGCCTTCTCCGGGCCTCCGGATACAATTTTCATAGTACTGGACCGGTCCGTCAGTATGGAAACCAAACCCCGAGGAACCGGAAAGACCAACAGAGAGATCGCACTGGAGACCCTGTATCGAGAAGCCCTGACATTTGAACAAAGCAACTTTGTCTTTGTAGACAGTGCGTCCGCAAGCCCCAAACCCCTTCTCTCACCCGACCTGATTCCGGAAACCGAGCTGGCACGGTCCACGTCCACGGGTGCGGACATTCCCTCACTGCTGGAGCGCATACTCGACTATAGTACAAACAATAATACCGGAAAATCCGAGATCTGGATTGCCTCGGATATGCAGTACTCCAACTGGACACCAGACAGCGACACCTGGAAGACCCTGACCGCGCGAATCAAAAGCCTGCCGCAGGACATTACGATCAAGCTGCTGGCTCTCCCCCCCCTGGAATCCGAGAACATCAACATTGCGGTACGCGACATTTCTCTGGTGCAAACTCCGCAGAAAGAAAACAGGGTCAAGCTGAGTTTTGTACTCAAGAAAAACAAGCAAGGACCGCGAAAAGTTCCAGTCGAGATTCACCTGAACGGAAACGCCCGACAGCTGACCATTGACATGGAAAGCCAGGAACAGCTTATTCGACTGGAGCCCATGAAGACCCCGGAAAATAAAACCCATGGAACCGGTTCTCTCACCATCCCGGCAGACGCAAACGCTCTGGACAACACATCGTATTTCGCATATTCCGCTGCCGGTGAACATGACTGTCTGGTGGTTTCCGAACCATCGCTTGCAGCCAAAATTCTCCAGGCAGCTGCAGATCCCTTTGCCGGTCCGAATGCTTCGACGGTGAAAATCATTCAGCAGAGAAGATTCCGGGAAACATCACTGAAGACCATTGCAACCCTTCTCTGGTGCGGTCCTTTTCCCGGAAAAGAGGATCACGCAACGCTTATGGAATTTATCAACAGCGGGGGTACTGCGGCCTTTTTCCCAGACAACCGGGCCGCAGCCGGACAACTGCCCGGACCCATTGCCTGGGAACCGATCGAAGAGGCGGATACCGATCCCTTTGTCATCACATCCTTTGAAGACGAAAAAGGACTGCTGGCAGTCGCCGAATCCGGACTTCCTCTCCCCCTGAATAAAATTCAAGTCCGTAAACGAAGAGGGGTAAAAGGAACCGTTGATGTCCTGGCCGCGTTCAAAGACGGCAAACCCTTTCTTGCCTCGAAAAATATCGGTCAAGGACAACTGGTCGTTGTTACCACTTCACCGGCTCCAAAATGGTCGGACCTGTACAATGGAACCGTTCTTGTTCCGGTCCTTCACCGGCTCCGACAAACTGGAAACCGCCGTTTTTCTACGGTCCGGTTTGAAAAATGCGGTGTCTGGTCCGATCCGAAAAAAGGGGATGTCGTGGAACCGCTGGAAAATGCAGAAGGAAATTATCGCTATGACACGGGCATTTACCGGTTTCTGGATAAAACCATTGTACTCAACCGTCCGAAAAAAGAAGATACCCTGCGCCGCCTTCAGGACCAAAAAGTGCAGGAACTTTTTGGTGATATTTCGTTCAGCCTCTTTGCTCAAGATGCCATGGCTGCAGGGAAATTCCAGAGTGAAATCTGGTATATTCTCCTGTATATCATGCTCCTTGTCCTGCTCCTGGAAGATTTTCTGATTCTGCCGTCCAAACCCTCACACGGAGGCTCTGTTGCAGCATCTTGATTTAAATATCTCTACACTCTCTGTCCTGACGGTCACTGCAGTCTGTGTCTGCTGGACGGTGTTAACCGTACTTCACATCCGGCGGGGTATGCCGGGAAAGGGCAAATACATTCTGCAGTCGCTGCGGTTTCTGATTTTTGCCGCCATCTGTCTGACGATTCTCAAACCCGAATGGGTAATCCGGGAAAAACGATTCAATGAACCCGAAATTGTAGTTCTCCACGACCGGTCCGCAAGCATGCAGACCGTGGACGTTCCAGCCGGGGACAGCGTTATCTCCAGGAAAAAATGGTTGGAAAATGCTCTGGCTGGAGAATTCTGGAAACCGCTGGAAACCCATTACAAGGTCCTGGTTGAATCCTTTGGCGCACCCGATGAAAAAAGCAACGCTCCGCAGGGAACGGATCTCAATGCTGCCCTGCAGAACTGTCTGGAAAAATACCGAAATCTCCGAGCCCTGATCCTGATCAGTGATGGAGACTGGAACATCGGCGACTCCCCCACCGAATCCGCAGCGGCCTTCCGGACCGCCGATATTCCGGTCTTTCCCGTGGGGACAGGCAGCAAAACCTATCTGCCGGACCTGGACCTGGAATTCGGCAGGGCCCCGTCCTTCTGCATGACCGGAGAACGGGTTGCGATCCCCTTTCGCATTGCCAACCGGTTCGCGCGCCGCATCCATACCCGAATCCTGCTCAAGGTGGATTCAGTGACCGAGGTACAGAAAAAAATATCCATCCGTTCCAGGTCCTCGATCAGTGATAATCTCATGTGGAACGCAAACACACCCGGCATGCATGTTGTTAAGCTGGAAGCAGAACCCGTCCTGGGAGAAAAACGCCTGGAAAACAACACCCTTTCGTTCCGCGTTGATGTACGCCGGGAACAGCTCAAAGTGCTGCTGGTGGAGTCTTTGCCACGATGGGAATACCGGTATCTACGCAATGCTCTCTACCGGGATCCGGGCGTTGAAGTCCACTGTCTGCTCTTTCACCAGGAAGGCATGAAACGAGGCGGCGGAGACGGCTATATCCGGGAATTTCCGGACAAAAAGGAAAAACTCTCTGAATACGATGTTGTCTTTCTCGGTGACGTGGGTATAACCAAAGGCCAGCTGACGCGTGAACAGGCCGAGCTGATCAAAGGCCTGGTTGAGTCTCAGGGAAGCGGTCTGGCATTCATGCCCGGCAGTTCAGGCCATCATCTCTCCCTGCTGAAAAGCCCGTTAAAGGAACTCATTCCCGTAGTCCTGGATGAATCCGATTTCAATGGACACGAATCCATTGTGGAATCCAGGATGCACCTGACGTCCAGCGGCAGAGGACATCTACTGACTCTTCTGGCGGACACGCCAGAAGAAAACGGCAGGCTGTGGAAAAACCTTCCTGGATTTTACTGGAATACCGCCGTCATCCGGGCCAAACCCGGTGCCTCGGTCCTGGCCGTTCACTCCTCAATGAAGAATGAATGGGGCAACACCCCTCTGCTGGTCACCCGGCCAGCCGGGAACGGAAATATCCTCTTCATGGGCACAGACAGTGCCTGGAGGTGGCGCAAAGGAGTGGAAGACCTGTATCACTACCGATTCTGGGGCCAGGTCGTACGCTGGATGGCGCACAAGCGTCACATGGCCCACAAACAGGGAATCCGCGTCTTCTACACCCCGGAAAATCCAGAAATCAATGAAACCGTGTTCTTCAACGTCAATGTCTTTACCCGTGCCGGATTTCCGGTCAGTGAAGATAAACTGACCGCAGTTCTCAGTGCCGAGGGCGTACCCAGCGAACAACTTGTTCTTACCCCGGTCAAAGACGGCTGGGGAGTATACAAAGGTAATTTTCTTCCGCGCACACACGGGACCTACACACTGGCCATTGATTCAGCCAAAACCGGTCAGCACTTTTCAACACAAATCAATGTACGCACAAAGACCATCGAAACCGTGGGATATCCGGCCCGTTTCAAGCCGCTCCAACACATTGCCCGTATATCCAATGGATTGTATTTTTCAGCAGACAGTCTGGACCAGACCGTGAAAAGGATCCAGGCGCTGCCAACAGAAGTCTTTATTGAACGCCGGCTTCGCCTGTGGGCTGAATGGTGGTGGGCGCTGTCGGTTATTTTAATCCTTGCACTTTTCTGGACAGCGCGTAAAATTTACGGTACCATCTGATTTTTTCCGCTGCCTGAAAACGCAGGAACCAATCAGTAATTGTATGGGGAAAGGAACGTTCATGCTGCTTGAGACAACCAAGCTGACACTTGCGATTCTGCTACTGCTGACTTCGGCGTTTGAAAACGGTCTGAAATCCTTTCAAGCAGAAAAATACCCACAGGCCATCACTGAATTTACCAGGGTGATTGAGCAGAAAGCGCCGCATACGGAAATCCTGGAATTTTCTCTGTATTACCGGGCTGTATCATATGCAGCACTCAAGGATACGGAGAAAGCGGTTGCCGATGTGCGCAGACTCCTTACTGTTGGCAAAAACAACGACCTCAGAGACAAAGCACTTTCGCTCTTTGACAAACTGGGAGGTGACCGAAAGAAACTGCTTCCGGAAGAAACGCCCAAGGAAACCATGAACGGAGTGCTTGAAACACTGACAAACAAGGATGAAAAGAAGTTTAAAACCTTTATTTCCGGTCACCTGCTCTGGCTGTATCAGGTAACGAGCACCATTCAGCAGGCTGAAAATGCACAGCGAAAAAGAAACCGAACATTTATGGACGAACTGGCCGGAGAGCTGCGAGACGCGGCATATATCTCATACAAGATCGATCCCAAATCCATGACCGCATCACTGACAGTGAGTATAAACCGGGGCCGCGTAACCCTTGAATTCGGGCTTACTCCTGTAGACGGCAGATGGACATTTAACACGGTTAAAGATTTCCGGTTTCAGCAGCGCAACATTCATCATCACGCTGCCATAGAACACCGGGCCATGGCTGAAGTTCAGGTTCAGATTGCGGGAAAAGAAAACCGCTCCAACCTGGATGCAATTCACACTGCGCTGGAACTCTGGGCGGCAGACAATGAAAGCAAAACCATGCCGAGCAAACTTGAACTCATCACACCAAAATACCTTACAAATAAAAATGCGCTCCTGTGGAACCACCCGAAAAACCAGAAAAAAGAGAACTTTCTCTATCACGCGAACGTCAAATTAACAGAAGAAAAACGCTTTCTGCTTGCCGCGCCCAAACCAATACAGGGCAAACGCCTGGTGATGTATGTGGACGGCAGTGTAAAAGAACTCGACAATGCCGATTTTCTTAAAGAGGCTTCAAAACAGAAATGGAAAATACCCGGTACGCTGAAAAAAGAGGATGTCGCAAAAGCGACCCGGACACAGATCAAGACCTTGATCAAACAGCTTGGAGATCAGAATTTCAAGGTTCGTACATCCGCGTCAGAAAAACTCAGAAAAATCGGTGCTCCGGCACATCCCTTTCTCAAGGAACTGCTCCAGAGCGATGACCCTCAAATCCGTCTAACTGCTGAGGAGTTATTAAAATGAAAAACACTCTTTATCTTCCCAAAACCCTGACCCAAAAATTTAAGGTCTTTGAACGGAAGCTCTTTTTCACGGAAACGCTTCTCTGTCTGAGCGGAAGTTTACTCGGCCTGGTCATCTCGTATATCTTTCTGTTTATTTCCGACCGGTTCTGGAACACCCCTGTGGCTCTCCGTCTCTTCTTTATTCTTTGCGGCCTTGGAGTCTTTTCCCTCTTTTTACTGGTCTGGCTGAAGCGCTGGGTTCTCTCCAAACGTTCCTTTCGGGACTACTCCCGCGTGATTCAGAAACGTTTTCGAACACTGGGCGACCGACTGCTGGGCATTGTTGAACTGGCCGAACAGAAGGATATCCCGGAAAATATTTCTGCAGGCCTGTGCCACTCGGCCATCAAGCAGATATCGGAAGAGAGTGTGCAGTATGATTTCCGGCGTTCAGTAAAGACCGGAAAAACCTTCCGACTCTGTGTCCTGTTTATTCTCTTCGCCGGTTTGATTACCCTGCTCCTGAGTTATGATTCCTCCGCGTTTATCAACGCGCTGGTTCGCTGGGCCAATCCATTTTCCAGCACTCCGCGTTACACCTTTGTCAAACTCCGTCCCCTGCAGGACAAGAAAATTGTCCCTCATGGCGAGCCCTTTGACCTGACCTGTTCAGCCGAGGAATCGTCCCGTTGGAAACCGTCCAAACTGTATTACTGGTTTTCAGGAGGCGAAAAAATCAGCCGTGAGTTCGACGGTCTGTCCGCCATACTCAAACTCAACGGACAGATTGAATCCCGGGATCTTCATGTCCGAGTTGAGGATGCCAGGGATTCCATTACCATCGTACCCAAGTACCGTCCCGCGCTGACCCGACTTACTGCAATGGTGGAATACCCAGATTATCTCAAACGAAAGAGCAAACAGATCGAATTGAGCGGAAGCACGCTGAGCCTGCTCAAGGACAGTCGGTTTCGCCTGACCGGCAGGGTCAACAGAAAACTGACCAACGGCGCAATTGTAAAAAGCGCCAAACCGTTTGTACCTGACATCAAGGACAGCACCTTTCATACTCCGGTCTTTGATTTTAACGGAGTTCCGGATCAAATTTTTCTTTCCTGGCAGGATGGATACGGACTGACCCCTTTGGAACCGTGTACCGTCTCTCTCAAAGAAGCGGAAGATGCCCCTCCACACGTGGAGTGCAGAGACGTGGGCAGGTACACGGCAATTCTAAAAGATGAAATTGTTCCTTTCCCGGTAACAGCCGAAGATGACTACGGAATCAAGGAACTCACCATGCGCTGGAACACCAAGTCATCCGGGGAAAAGGACTATCCGGGAGATCCGTCTTCGTATGTCCTGCGCCAGGGCAGTCACGATACCCGGAATTTGTCCGGCAAATTTGCTTTTTCTCCAGTCATGCTCAACATTCCCGAGGAGACCGTCACGCGTATAGTCGCGACAGCAACAGACTACAAACCCGACCGTCCTGCATCCCGATCCGTGGATTATTATGTCTATGTGTTGAGCTACTCCCATCACGCGCAGATTATTCGTGAAAAGCTGGAACGGCTCAAATCCAAACTGGATGATCTTGCCCTGACCGAAGAGGAACTCCTGGCAGCAAACAAAACCCTTAATCAGCTCTCAAAAAAAGACCTGCTGGGCAAAGAGGCAATGGAGAAACTCAAACAGAGCCTGTCCGGTGAAGACCGGAACATGGAGAAAATGGCGGAACTCACGGATGAAGGACTGAAACTGCTCAAGGAAGCACTGCGGAATAAAGAAATCAGCGAACAGACCCTCAAAGAATGGTCAGAAATGATGAAAATGATGAAAGATATCTCCTCCTCGGACATGCCAAATGTAATTCAGAATCTTCAGAAAGCCCGTGATAGCAAGACCGATCCCAAGAAAAATCTTGCCGATGCCATCAAGCAGCAGAAGAAAATTCTGGAAAAAATGAAAAAAATGAACGACCGCATGGACAAGTCCCTCAAGAAGATGGCAATGGAGAATTTCGCCAACCGACTGCGGGAAGCCGCGTCCAACCAGAACAATGTTTCCGTGAATCTGAAGAAGATCGCTCCATCTGTTCTGGGATTACGCGCGGATCAGCTGAAAGAACCGGTTCGTAAAGATATTGGTTCTGTTTCGGATAAGGAGGGTCGAATTTTCAAATCCGTGAAATACATCAAGGAAGACCTCTATGGATTCTTTACTCGAACCAAGATGACGATTTACGATACCATTTACCAGGAAATGGACGACAAGGACGTACTGGACTCGTTGAAAGGATTGATCCAGGATATTGGCGACGTCAAACTGGTCACGTCCATAACCGGCAGCAAAAAATGGGCGGACCAGTTCATTGCCTGGGCAGAGATGCTCGAAAAAACCAGTGATTCCGACCAGGAGTCGGAATCATCCGATTCTGAACTTACGGAGGAACAGATTGAGCTGCTGCTCAAACTGTTTCGGGTGATTCAGCGTGAACAGCAGCTGCGCGCCGCCACCCGCGCGCTGGACGAACAGAAATCCGCGATTAAGGACTACCGGAAAAAGTCCGTTACACTTGGTGACGATCAGGACAGCATCTACAAATTGCTCTCCGAAGTCAGAGAAAAGGTCGGCTGTCCACAGGTACGCCGTCTCCTTGACCGCGCTGGCAAAGCCATGCATGATGCCGAAGAGCTCCTGCGTACACCCGATACCGGCTCCAGGACCATTGCTGCTGAGACTGAGGTCATTGAGCTGCTTACGGCGGGTGGACAGTCCTATTGCAAACAGTGTGGCGCAGGCGCCTCTGCAGCCATGCAGATGCTCCTGGCCATGCTCATGCAAGGCAGCGGCTCCGGCTCAAGCGGTGGTGGATCCATGGCCGGTGGAACTACGGACGCGCCTAATGTTGACCTGGACGGAACACATTATTCCACAGATGACAAAAAAGAAAGCGAACCCAAAAACGCAGGTAAATCGTTGGAGAATGTGCCTGCAGAGTATCGGGAAATGCTCAACTCCTATTATAAGAAACTGGACGCAATTGATGACATGCAGAATTAAACTCTTTGCAGCGCTTTTACTCTTTTGCGCGGCTCAACTCACATACGCCCAGGATCTCTTCAATGTCCGATCCGGAAATCCAGTACCGGAAAAGGTGGAGCAGATCTATAAAAAGGGGCTGGCCTTTCTGGTCAAAACCCAGAGCAAAAGCGGACGATGGTCCGACAACTACGGAAACCAGCCCGGTGTTGTGGGGCTGGCCGTTCTGGCTATGCTTGCGCACGGAGAAGACCCGAATTTTGGTCCCTACAGCAAGAGCATCCGCAACGGTATTGACTCCATCCTTGGATCCTCCAACAAGAGCAACGGGTATATCGGTTCATCCATGTACAATCATGGTTTTGCTACCCTTGCACTGGCTGAAGCGTATGGTGCAGTCAATAACAAGAGAATCGGTCCGGCTCTGGAAAAGGCCGTCAAACTGCTGATTACATCACAAAAACGGAATTCCAGAGGCGCCTGGCGATACGGTCCCCAGAGCATGGACGCAGACACCACAGTGGCCGGCGCCTGTATGGTAGCTCTGTTCGCAGCCAGAAACGCCGGAATTGCGGTTCCAGACAAATCCATTAAAAAAGCGCTGCTCTTTTACAAAACCTGCCAGAATTTTGACGGCGGATTCGGATACACCGGACCGGGCGGTTCCAACTGTCCCCGGACCGCTATCGGGGCCCTGGTCTTTGCACTGGCCAGAAAGTACAAGTCTAAAGAGCTTCGCAGTGCCATGGCATACCTTAAGCAGCATTCGATCCGCTACAATCATTACTATTATTATTACCTGTATTATATGGCGCAGGCTTCGTTTCAGATCGACTTTGAATACTGGCAGAAATGGAACGGGATTAATATAAAAAAACTGGCTGACACACAAAAACCTGATGGAAGCTGGAGCGGGAACAAAGGGTCGACATTCACGACCGCTGCGTCACTGCTTTCCCTGGCTCTCAATTACCGGTTTCTCCCAATTTACGAACGTTAATTTCTGGAGGTTTATTATGTCTTTTTCTGATAAAATTATTATCCTTCTCCTGTCTTTTAGCCTGTTACTCTCTACCGCAGTTTTTGGCGGAATTGATGTTGAAGACAAAGTTAAATCCAGTAAATCCAAAACGGATTCAGAAAAGAAAATAAAAGTTCCAGACCCCTCGTCCAAAGAAGATACCGGTAATAAAAATAAAAAACAGCACGACCAGATCGTTTTTCTCAATCAAGATACACTCCTCGGAACGTTTCTGAACACACATCCGGATAAAGGACTGTTGTGGAAACACCCGGATGTGGAAAAAGAGATTCTCTTTAAACTCAAGAATATTGACAGTGTGGAACTCGCGGATCAAAAACGCCCCTCCAACTCAACACAGACCCACCAGGTACGGCTTACCAATGGAGATACACTGAGGGGCCGAATCGTTTCCATGGATGCGGAACAACTTTTGCTGGAAACCTGGTACGCCAAACAGCTCCGTCTGGCCAGGCCCATGATCCAATCCATATCTCCCAATGTCTCCAAGAGCATTTATGTGTACGAAGGCCCCACAGGGATCGAAGGCTGGAATCTGCAGAAAAACAATAATAAATCATGGACATATAAAAACGGCGCCTTTTACTCAAAGGGCGGTTCCGGAAGCATTGGCAAGGATGTGAAACTCCCGGACAAGTCCAGACTGGAATTTGATCTTTCCTGGAAAGGCAACTTGAATCTTTACCTGTATTTCTACACAGACAATATCAAGGGATCCGGCGGGAACTGTTATTATATCCAGTTAAACCGAACCTACGGATACCTCTATCGGTCAACCAGCCACGGCAGCAACAACTTCGGTAATTTCCGCCTGGGTAATGAATTTCAAACCAAAAGCAAGACGCGTGTATCCATCCTTACGGATAAGAAAAAGAAAAAAATCGCATTGGTGATGGACGGAAACATTGTTCAGCAATGGACCGATTCCAACGAATTTGCAGGCAAGGGCACGGGTGTGGTTTTCTATGTATACAACAACACCGCGATCAAGGTTGAGAACATCCTCGTATCCAAATGGGATGGAAAAATCGGTGAAAAAGACGACGGAAAGGCCAAAGTCGAAGAAAAGGATATGATCTATTTTATCAACAATGACATGGTCTCTGGAAAGTTAATCTCGATCGCAGAGAATACAATCCTTTTTAAAACCGATTTTGCGGACCTGAATGTTCCAATCAAACGAGTAGTACGTGTTATCTTTGCGAGAAAAAACCTTCATAAAGCGCGTCTCAATAAGATGGATATTCAGGGATTCTTCAATGACGAGCACCACGTAACGCTGAATCTAAAAAATATTTCAGACACAGAGCTCTCAGGCAACAGCGAAAACTTTGGTAATGCGTCTTTCAACATCAAAGCCTTCAAGCGGATCAAATTCAATATCTACAAGAATCGAAAAGAAGAGGAAGACGACCTCTGGTAATTTATAGAAAATTCATCAGGTTGGATATTTCCGGCATATCGATTTCACCGAATGATTTCTTTACTTCTTCTTTAACCAGATTGTGTGTTTTCTTTACAGCCTGATTCGCGGCAGAGGCCACCAGGGTTTCAAGCACAGCTTTTTCTTCGTCTTTTATCGAGTCGTCGATAAAAACGCCGAGGACTTCCTGTTTGCCGTTCATCTGAACAGCCACCATGCCCCCGCCCGCTTCTCCCACAACTTTCTTCTCCGGAAGCTCCTGTTTGATCTTTTCAAATATATCCTTAAACTTTCCCGCATTCTTCATCAAGCTGAACATGTTTAACATATGTCACACCTTTTTAATATCAACTTTGGTAATTTCGCCTTGAAATATTTCCATGGCCTTCTGCACCACCGGCTCCTGCATGGCTTCCTGTAGCATCTGCTGTCGCTTGACTTCAATGGTATTTTTTTCTGGTTTTTTTTTCACCGTCGCGTCCGGTTTGGGTTCACGCGGTGCGGATTCTTTGTTGAATTTTTTCTCATCCACAATCACTTTCAGCGAAAGAGGACGTCCGTAAACCTTTGCAGCCGCCTGTTCGATCATTTCCTTTCGGCTCTTTTCATTCAGTAGTTCGGCGTGAAAACTCTTTTCCGCAGGCATCTTGACAATCAGGGAATCCTCTTCAACCCGGCTCTTCTCAATTTCACTAAGGTAAATACCCAGATGGGAATTCGTTGACTTAAGCTCCGCTATCATACGCTCCCACTCGCTCCCACCGCCGGATGGGGCACTCGTGTCTTTGGGGGCAGCAGAGGATGGCTCAGTGCGGTTTTCTGTAGACCGAACCGGTCTGGAACGGGCGGATTCCGGCTTGGAGAATCCAGCGGCCGATCCGGATATGCGCCCTCCCTGCTTTATCAGTTCTTCGACAGGAGCAATTCCATGAATCAGGGACATCCGAATGAGCGCGGTTTCCAGGCAGGAGCGAAAATGCACGGTAAAGCGGATGCTGTTTCTCGCTTCCGCCAGAATCTGCGCCATGTACATCAAGTGCTTGAGTTCAACATCCCGGGCCATGTCTTCGATCTGCGACCGAAGACCGGGAAATTCCATGGTGACCGCGTGGTCCGCCCCAACACTTGTACTCACCATCATATCGCGAATCATGGCCGTCAGCCCCTCAAGCAGATCCGGGATGCCCACGCCTTCTGCTGTAATGTGTTCGATCTGGGTAAAGACGGATTCCTGATCTCCGGCCAGCACTGCGGTAAGCAGCTCGAGAATCATCTGTTCTGGAACCGCACCGGTCAGGTCACGGAGTGCAGCCTCGTCCGGACTGTTGCCCGCAAATGAAATCAACTGATCCAGCAGTGAAATAGCATCCCGCATGCCGCCTGAACTTCTGCGTGCAATTCGATGAAGGATTCCATCGGCGACATCGGTTTTTTCAATTTCACAGATACGTTTCAAGCGGGAGACGATATTTTCTTCGGAAACGTTTTTGAAATCAAAGCGTTGACAGCGTGAATGAATGGTATCCGGAATTCGATGGGGTTCGGTAGTCGCCAGGATAAATTTTACATGCGGAGGCGGCTCTTCAATGGTTTTGAGCAGGGCGTTAAATGCCTGCCGGGTGACCATATGGACTTCGTCAATAATGTATATCTTATAAGGCGAACGCGTGGTGGTGTAGCCGGCATTCTCAATCAGTTCCCGGGCTTCTTCCACCCGGTTGTTGGACGCACCGTCGATCTCAATGACATCCATGTCATTACCGCTTGCAATTTTCAGACAGGAATCGCATTTCCCACAGGGATTTTCTTCGGTCCGGTTCGGACAGTTGAGTGTGGCGGCAAAAATTCTTGCCATAGATGTCTTGCCCACTCCTCTGGAGCCGGAAAAAATATACGCGTGAGCAACTCGTTGGGTTCGTATGGCATTCTGAAGGGTTTTGGCTGTGGGATCCTGCCCCACGACATCTTCAAATCGGTATGGGCGATAACGGCGTGCGAATACTACATAGGACATGTTGTTTATCTTATGTTAGCTGCGGGCATTTATTTTAATATCAACACCGGCGGGCAGATCGATCTTATTCAGGGCAGTCATGGTATTTACGTTAGGGTCAATGATATCAATCAGCCGTTTATGGGTCCGAATCTCAAACTGTTCACGCGATGTCTTATTTACATGGGGACTCCGCAAAACGGTATATTTCTCAATCCGGGTGGGAAGAGGGATCGGTCCGTGAACTCTTGCACCGGTACGTTTCGCGGCTTCTACAATAAACGAAACAGACTTATCCACCACTTCGTGGTCATAGGCCTGCATCTTGATTCTTACTTTTTCCTGATTCGCCTTAGCCATTCAAAACAACTCCTTATCAATTAAATTACGAATAAGAGATTATAACTTTGTGTTTTTTTTTGTAAAGTACTTTTTTAAAAATCAACTCCGAACAATTCCCGATACCTTTCCCTGGGAACTTCCGCAAAATTACTCGGCTGCATGTAATACTGGGCTCTGCCCTGCGAAAGAGAGCGAATCGCTGTGGCATAGCCAAACATCTCAGCCAGCGGTACACTCACGTGCACGGCCTTGAACCCATGATGGTCTTCCACATCATTGATCTGCGCCCTGCGGGTATTGATATCATTGACAATGTTTCCGAAATATTCTTCGGGTGTCATAATCTCAAGATTCATAATCGGCTCAAGCATGCAGACACCGGCCTTGACTGCGGCATTCTTAAATGCGATTGAACCGGCCGATCCAAAAGCGTATTCCGAGGAGTCCACATCATGAAACGAGCCATCGGTAACCGTAACCTTTGTATTAACAATAGGATATCCTGCTTTTATACCCAAAAGGGCTGCGCTCTTTATCCCCTCTTCAATGGGCGTAAAATACTCTGCAGGAATAACACCGCCTTTAATTTTAAACTCCACTACGGGTGTGAGTGATTCGGAATCAACGTGTTCTACCTTGAGCACTACGTGACCGTACTGGCCTCTTCCACCGGTCTGCTGAACGAATTTGCCTTCAGCCTCTGCCTCACCCATCACGGTTTCCCGGAAACTCACGCGGGGTTTGCCCACATTCGCATCTACATTAAAATCATCAAGCATACGGCGCTTGATCACTTCCAGGTGAAGCTCTCCCATTCCGGAAATAATCAACTGTCCGGTCTCATCGTCATGAAATTTACTGAAGGTCGGGTCTTCCTTCTCAATCTGCTTTATCACTGCAGCAAGTTTTTCCCGCTCCGCATTGCTCTTGGGTTCAATGGCCATGGAAATAACGGTGGCTGGAAACTCCATGCTTTCTAAAAGCACTTTGCGGCTTCCGGTAATCAGCGTATCACCGGTCACGGCATGCTTGAGGCTCGGAACCGCAACAATATCACCAGGACCGGCGTCCTTGATTCGTTTACGCGAATTGGCATGCATCCGGAAAATTCTCGCGATCCGCTCCTCAACATCCTTATTAACATTCAGCACCTTTTCGCCGGACGTTAGTGTTCCTGCATAGATACGGATAAAGGTCAGATGTGTATGCACATCGGTTGTCACCTTGAATGCAAGCGCGCATAGATCGGCTTTGGGGTCGGGCGCAATCCGAACAATCTCTCCGTTTTCATCCTGACCTTCAACCGGTGCCGTTTCCCGGGGAGACGGCAGGTAGTCGCATACGGCATTGAGTATTTCCAGCGTTCCATAGTTTTTTATGGCGCTGCCGCATAAAACTGGAATCATTTTGTTCTCAATGGTTCCCTTTTTTACTGCTTTTCGTATATCTTCAGCCAGGATGTTCTGTTCATTTTCCAGGTACATTTCCATCAGGTGATCATCGCATTCGGCAGCCTTCTCAATCAGTTCATGCCGATACATGGCCGTTTCCTCAAGCATGTCGTCGGGGATCGGCTCAATCGACGATTTCACATCCTGACCTTCTCCGGTATACGTAATCATGTGCTCTTTGATTAAATCAATATTGGCCCGGTAATCTGCCTCAACGCCCACCGGAATCTGAAGCGGAACAGCATTGGCTTTCAGTCGGGTGTGAATACTGTCCAGGGCTTCGTGAAAATCCGCCCCCATCCGGTCCATTTTATTGATAAAGATCAATCGGGGGATGCTGTACTTATCGGCCTGCCGCCAGACCGTCTCTGACTGTGCCTGCACACCAGCCACAGCACAAAAGATACCGACCGCACCGTCAAGTACGCGCAGCGACCGCTCAACTTCAGCAGTAAAGTCAACATGGCCCGGGGTATCAATCAGATTGATTTTGTAGTTATTCCACAGACAGGTCGTTGCAGCTGAAGTTATGGTAATACCGCGTTCCCGTTCCTGTTCCATCCAGTCCATGACAGCGGTTCCTTCGTGTACTTCTCCCAGCTTGTGGGTTTTACCGGTATAAAAAAGAAACCGCTCGGTCAGTGTGGTCTTGCCGGCATCAATATGTGCGGCAATGCCGATGTTTCGGGTTTTTTGCATATCTTTGGGGAAATTATCGCTCATAGGATGTCTCATCATGAATAAAAAAATCGCAGACATGGCAAAAGGTCTGCGATATGTTTTTTTGGAATACGATAGGGCAATCAGGCAAAATGGGAGAAGGCTTTGTTTGCTTCGGCCATCCGGTGCAGATTCTGCCGGGTTGTCATTGCTGTACCTTCCTTGTTGTACGCGTCCATTAATTCTGATGCAAGTCTGCTGGAAAGGGGTTTGCCCTTTTTACCCCGGGCTGCCTGAATAATCCAGCGGAAGGCAAGAGTCTGCTGCCGTTTCTTTTTTACCTCTACCGGAACCTGATAGGTTGCACCACCGATCCGCTTGGACTTGACCTCTACCAGTGGTTTAACATTGTTTATAACCTGTTTGAAGAATTCCAGGGGTTCAACATCAGAAACCTTTTTCTCAACAATGTCAAGTGCCGTGTAGAACGACTTGTATGCCTTGCTCTTCTTTCCGTCAAGCATAAAGCTGTTGACAAATTTAGCGACAAGCAAACTGTTGAATTTAGGATCAGGCTTCAAATCTCTACCGGTTACTTTGACTACTTGTTCGGCATTCTCCATAATCTTTACTGCTCCTCCAAAGAATCATAAAATAACAGAAAAACAGGATATATTATATTTTTTCCCGCAGAAAATCAACAAGATATTAAGAAAATAATTATTTTTTCCGCACCAGGCAGCATCACGGTCTGTCAGAACGCATGACCGATGCTGAAATGAATTCGGCCGGTCTTCCAGCCAAAGGGCTTGTCCAGTCGATGAGCATAATCCAGTCGAATAGGACCGACCGGTGTCCGAATCCTGAATCCCGCACCAACAGAGTGAATCAGACCGTCAACGGATATATCCCTGAATTCTTCCTGAAGGTTTCCCGCGTCCCAGAGAACCGCAAAACGGTATCGGTCCGTAAAGGGAGTCAGCGGCATCCGCAATTCCGTATTAAATACCAGCCGGGCGTTTCCGCCTACCGGCTTGTTGTCCTCCAGGGGGCCGAGGTAGTTATGCTTGAAGCCACGCACCGTAGAGCTACCGCCGTTAAACAGTTTAACCTGTATGGGAACTTCACGGTCTTCGTTGATCGGCATCAGTCCGCTCACCCGACCAGACATAGCCAACACCATATTCAGCGGAAGCGGAAGAAAGTAGGATGTCTCGGTCTCAAATTTTACGTAATTGATCTCACTGCCCAGCGCCAGAAATGTCTCCTCAAAATCCAGGCTAATCAGCGCTCCCAGTCTGGGATATATGGCGTCATCTCTGAAATCGGCGAGAAATTTTAAATCCGGCCCTGAAAGCTTTACGCTGTCGCGCGTATTGATAATATTGCCTTCAACATCCTCGGCAAATCGATTTTCAAACCGATAGCCCATTCGTATGGAATAATGTTTATAAAATGAACGCTGGAACGCGCTTTCCACACCGATCTTCTTTCGGATAAAGCTCAGTTCATCCTGTATTTCATAGTAAGCAAGCATCTGGTAGCGAAATCCCCACAGATCCGGATCTTCAAAGCGGGGTTCCACCCGATACCCTCTCATGGATCCCTTAAACCGCGCGGCAACCGTCTTGCCGGACCCAAAAATATTCCGATCCTCCAGAAGAACCCCACCACGGAGCATATCATACGCGCCATAACCAAGATAGAGTTGAATCCGTTTGTTTTTGGCTTCGCGAAGAATAATATTCATCACCAGCTGATCATCCTCGGTAAACGTCTTTTCAATGTTTACGTAATCAAATATATTCAGTCGAATGAGTCTCCGAAATGTCTCCTCCACAAGGCTCTCCCGATAGATATCCCCCTCTCTGAATTCCAAGGCGCCTTGAATAACAAATTTTCTCGTAGCCGTTAGCCCGAAGATCTCAACCCGGCTGATGGTATACTGTCGCCCTTCGTCTACGGTTATGATAATGGCCTTTTCGTTTTCGCCGTCATCAACAATCCTGGACGTGGATGTCATCTTCACGTACCCGCGTTCATAATAAAAATCCTGGAGATCGATCTTCATCTCAGAAGCGCACTGCGGAAAGTAATAATCGTAACCGGACAAATGCGCCAGCAGATCTTCCCGGGAAAACACGCGCATTCCCTTAATATCGATCCTGGATATTTTATATTGTTGCCCTTCATATATCTGCACCCGAATGTCCACATCTCCTTTTTCTCCAAAGGATTGCTCCAGTTTATCGATTCGAACACCCAGGTACCCTTTTTTCTCGTAATTTCGTTTGATCGCTTCTTTTAAATCATCCAGCCACAACACAGAGTAATAGGTTTTAACCACAATACCGGATTCTCGAAATCCGGTTTTCTTCAAGAAATCGTCCGGGTCAAATACAGCCATGCCATTGAGTTCAATTTTATTCACCCAGAATCGCCTGCCAGTGTGTATGGTAAAAACAACACTTCGCTCCTTTTCATTCCACATGGACGCAACACTGCAGTCCTTGTATCCTTCTTCGATACAAAGATTCTTTATTTTATGAGACGCGTCGTAGAGGTAAATCACTTCTTTCTCCGCCTCAAAGTCCTTCAAGTCCTCCCGGATGATTCGCTTGACATATCTCCTAAGCTTGGATGTAACCCCATCGATCTTCACAGAATACTCTTCGTCCGCGCAGACCCCTCCCCCGCAGCATAGCACTAAAACGTACACCAGAAAAACTGTTTTTATTCGAACCATATCCATCGCTGCTGTGAGAAAGGTGACAGCCCGGACGCTTACCGGAACCGATGTTCGATAACAATATCAAAATTTGTCTCTCCCCGCTCATCCCTTTTGGCCCGAAGGTAGAGAAATTTCTTAATTCTGTATTTTGCAGTAAATCCGATCCTTTCCTCAGGCACAGCCTCATCCGTGTAATAGCTCTCCGCACTAAAGGTGAACTTGTCAAAGAACGAATCTTCTCCCGGTTCGGTTAGTCGCTGTTTAATCATTTCCTTGAGCACGTTGATAACTTCTCCCTGCCCCACGGTTTCGTTCTTAACCTCGTATTCCTTATCCGGCATCACATTGGACACCAGATACCTCCGAATATCCTCTGGGGAATACGGGGGCGATGACTCCAGTTTCCACTTGATGTCGTTGAGTTTTCCCTTGGCTTTCAGCCGAACCTGAATCTCACCGGTTTCGTTGATCGCGATCGCGTTCAAATCCGGTATGCGGGATTCCTTTGAAAAGATAATGGACCCGGATTCGATATTAAATCGTTTAAAGAGATCACAAAACCCCTCATCAAAATTAATCCGCCCCCGGAATACCGGTTTATTCATAAACCCCTCAATCTTGAAATCCGGAGTTCCCACCAGTTTAACATCTATGGTCCGGGCAAGCATGGATTTATCCCCGACCACCTTAATGTCAAGTTTGGCGCCGGAAAAAAGATTTCCTTCTGGTTTTCTCAGCTTGATAATATCGATTTTATGCTTAAATAGTGCAAAGGACCGTCGCATATACAACCCCCTGAGAACACGCAGGTACCCGCTCAACAGCGGTGTGTTGAAGGGACCCGCAAGTTTGAGCTCAGCGGAGACACGCAAGATCAGATCCGGGTCATTGATAATCAGCACATTTTTGCCTGAAATGGACACATCCTTGAATTCGGAGGGCCATCCATTGTGGTGGTTGAGAATTCCTTTAATCTTCACGGTTCCGCGCCCCATCTCACCGGAACATTCAGTTATTTCAATCTTCTGCCGGTCCAGCATCAGCTTGGCGCTCATCTTATTAATAGCCGGTGTATACCCCTTAAAACGGAACACCCCATGCTGAATCGTTAACTCACCGGCAATATCCGGATCCAGCACCTTGCCGGAAAAGGTGATTCTTCCGTGAAGTTTTCCCGTCGATTCCCGCAGCACTGAAATATAATTCGGAAGGAAATCCATATCCGTGTCATTGAACACAATTTCTGCTTTCTTCCCGGCCTTATCTGTATCCACACGAAACCGGAAGGACTCCCAGCCTTTTCGAAATGGAATTTCACCGCTCACACTCATATACAGTTTGTCCCTGTCGTAAAAACGGCTCTGTACAGACAGCAGTCCCTGGCTGAAATCCGCATCTGCCTTTACATCCCCGTATTCAATCCCCTTGACCGAAAGCCCCTTGACCGAACATTCAGCTTCGCAGCTGTACGCAGAATTCAGCCGATAGAATACCCGAAACTCTCCATTAACCGTACCGCGAAGCGCGTAATCCGTATGTAGGATCCTGTTCAGCCAGGAAAGCTGCAGGTGTTTAAACAGGAATCTCTCGGGCGTGTCCTTTGCCCCACCCGAGGGTTGGCAGGCAAGAGAGCATCCGCCTGAAATAAGTTTAAATGGTGTTTCCGGAAAAAGGCCCTGCGGATTGCACCGGAATACAATCCTGCCTTTATTCTGGAACGGATTGATTTTTCGACCGGCCTGAAACTCATCCAGGATAATACGGAAATTGTTTTTCTCCGAAGCCATGACCTTTCCGCCGGCATAAAGGATAAACTCCGCATCCTGCATGCTGATCAGAATCTTATCAAGGACTCCTCTGCTAAAGCGACAGGAGGCATTAAAGGTGGGCTTTGTGAATCCAGGAAAAACAAACTTCCGAGACCAAATATCCACGGATGCCTTGGGTGCTTTCAGATCACCGGAAAGCGTTCCCTGCATAAATACATTCCCGCGGATCCGGCCTTTGAGCAACTCGGGCATGTAGGGCTGAAGATAGGTCTCAATACGGTTGACGGCAGCCTGATATCGCAGTGAACAATCCTTGCCGAATCTGTCCAGACTGCCGGACAGCAGGAACCAGTTCTCGTTATCCGTAAAATATATTTTCTTGACTATAAGATTACCCTGCTTGAGTGTTCCTTCAAAAATTCCCTTAGGCAGGACGATTTTTCCAAATGTATTCTTTCGGGTTGTCACGTCAAAGTGTACCACCAGCTTGTCGATGTCAAAGATATTCCCTTCCACAGTAATCGCGCCCTGACGGATTTCACCAAGCATGGGTACAAACTGCGAATCAGTCTTGAGAAAACTTGCCAGACTCATATTGAAAATACTGATATTCGCCTCAATTTCCCCGTCACGGTAGACATCGGATTCTCCGGCGATTCTGAATCGCCGGGAACTGATATTTCCCGTAATATTCAACCGATCGTCCTTTTTAACGGAAGAGATATCAAACGCAATATCACCAAAACTGGTCAACATAATTCGGTTCTTTTTCGGAATCAGCATAAACTCAGCAGTGGGTGAATACTTCACGCCATGACAAACAACAGTTGGATTTGAAAATTCGATCCGCCTGAGCCATCCGCTTTGCCCCAGGATGAGTTTGAGCAGTCTGACCCGAACAGTCAGGTCTTTCAAACGAATGTTGATCCTGGAGTTTCTTTGCCGATACCGAAGGCGGACCATTTGAAATTTGCAAGTAGACAGGGATACGGGAATTACTTCTTGAATATCCCCTTCAAGGTCATACGAACTTTTGAGAAAGGCAAGCGTACTTGTCTTGATGATATCACTTAGATAATGCTGAATGAGCCCAAATGCGGAGATTCCGGCAAGAAGAAGGCTCAGCAGCGCGATGCGATATCTTTTCTGGAGTTTCTTCTTTCGTGAAGGACACATGAGGTTATTTGCAGACTCCAAAAATTGGAATTATGCAGACGGCACACGAGAGCAGCTGATCCTGTGACAATGACAAACCGCCACAGCAAGAGCGTCCGAAGCGTCTTCTGATAAATTCTCCTCCCGGATATTCAACAGGGTTCGTATCATCCCCTGCACCTGATGCTTGCTGGCCAGTCCGCGGCCGGTCACGGCTTTCTTGACAACTGAGGGTGCGTATTGCGCCACATCCAGTCCCTGCATGGCCATGGCCAGAATCGCGCACCCCCGGCCCTCACCAATACGCAGTGCAGACTGAATATTTTTTCTCACATAGGCCATTTCAATGGCACATGTATCAGGCTTGAATTCTCCGACAATTTCTTCAATTCCCTGATAGATACCCAGAAGTCGCTTGGGAAACGGCGATTCCCTTCGGACATCAATTATTCCGTACCCTGCAACGGTAAGATGATTTCCTTTGACATCCACAACACCATATCCCGCGATTCTCGTTCCGGGATCAAATCCCAGAATTCTCATTCCGACATCTCCTTGATCACGTCATCAGGAAGTTCAATATTTGCGTGAACATTCTGAACATCGTCATGGTCATCAAGACTCTCAATTAAACTGAGTACTGGTCGGGCGGCATCCTTGTCCAGTGTAACCTTAACATCCGCAATAAATGCCAGCTCCGACATGTCGGGCTGCAGGCCGGCCTCTTTAAATGCGTTGAAAAGCTCATAGAAGCTCTTATAGTCGCAGGTTACTTCAAAGACATCGTCCTTCTGCTCAATATCTTCCACGCCGTTTTCAAGCCCGGCCTCCATGAGTTCATCCTCAGTGGTCTTTCCGGAGCTGAAGACAAAAATTCCCTTGCGTTTGAACATCCAGCTGACACATCCGGACTGTCCCATATTTCCGTTCTTCGTTTCAAAGATCTTTCGTATTTCAGAAGTGGTACGATTCTTGTTGTCGGTCAGGGCTTCCACGAGGATGGCTACTCCGGAAGGACCATATCCTTCAAACGTCTGGCTTTCGATCTGAACGCCATCCAGTTCACCGGTACCTCGTTTAATCGCCTTCTCAATGTTGTCCTTGGGCATGTTCGCAGCCTTGGCATCGTCGACTGCGTGGCGAAGTCCGAAATTAACATCCATGTCTCCGCCGCCCATTTTTGCAGCTACCGTGATTTGTTTTCCCAGCTTGGTAAACAGTTTACCGCGCTTTGCGTCATTTGCCCCCTTCTTGTATTTAATCCCTGCCCAATGTGAGTGTCCTGCCATACAAACACCTTTCGTAAAAAAATTAATTCGTTTGCTGTAATCGTTTTTTTAAAGATGAAGAGTTCGGGTCCAGTTCCAGGGCTTGTTTCCAGATGTTCCACGCCTTTTCTTTCTGATTCAATTGATAAAGCACCTCACCCAGATGCTCCAGAATGACCGGATCGTTTTTCAACTGCTGATTGGCTCGTTCCAGATACGCATGCGCCTTGCTGTAGTCCTGCATTTTGTAGTATACCCATCCAAGGCTGTCCAGGTACGCACCATTATCTGAATCTTTTTTGAGCGCACTCTCCACGAGTTCAGCGGCCTTTTCCAGAAATACGCCGTTTTCCGCGTATAGATATCCAAGGAAATTATTCGCATGCGGATCTCCGGGCTCAATCTGCACAAACCGCTCCAGATAGCGCTGTGCCTGCAACCAGTAGCCAACTCTATCCGAGGCCACGGCAGCGGCAAACAAGGCGGACGTGCTTTGTGGGATCGCGTACACAGCCTTTTCAGACCACACAAGCGCCTCCTTGTACTGCTGTTGCTTTATCAGAAGGTCGGCTTTGTATACCAGAAATTCCGGATACTCCACCCGGCGCTTTAACGCAAGATCAATAATCCCGGTTGCGGTGCGGTAATCGTTCCTGTCTTCGGCTGTAAAAGCAGCCTTCAGGTAGGGCAACGGTTTTCGGGGAAACTGATAGATCATCTGCCGATAGAAATTCAGCGTTACATCGGAATCCGATTCTTCATACAGTTGTCCCAGAAGCAGATACATACGGAAACTCGACGGGTTGCTGACAATGAAACTCCAGCAGACGCTGACGGCATCCTCATATTTCTTGAGGTTCCGATAGGCCAGAGCAAGATTTTTGAAGGCATTAAAATTGTGGCGTTTTTTCTCAGAATAACGCCGATAAAGTTCAATGGGGTTCTCCGCATAGTATTGTTTGAGCCAATATTTGATAAAGCGGGAATCCGATCCCAGATCCAGCGCGGTCTCAAAAAAAAAGGCTCCCTTTCGTATCTTTCCCATACGAATCAGCTGCTTACCCGCCTCTTCCAGCAAAGAAACAGATTCGGGACGGACTTTCAACGCGTACTTGAAATGTTTGAAACTCTTCGTATGGCGCCCCAGTCCATTCAGAAGCATACCGGTGATCAGGTGGGATACATAGCGCTCATCCCCAGCATCCGGAATCCGTCTCAAACGCTGCGCTTTTGTGGGGCTGGACTCGGTTTGGGTATGAAAATGTCGGAAGAAACACACCCGGAAGGGCGCACACTCACCATGCGGTAAGCCGGTAATCAGGAGACCGGTAATGAAAAAAAAAACACCTACACCTGTATAACGATCGCCACACATGTTATTTCTTCTTCACTCGTTCGTTGGGATGGGAACAGGATCGTGAGACAGGACATGCTTCGCAATCCGGCTCCTTTTCATCGCAGTAATCCCGGCAATGTTCACGGGCCATAAGAAAAAGCTGGAGACGTCTGGCCTGGCTGAAAGCCCGGGTAATCTTTTTCTTAACACTTTGCACGGTAATGGGGCCGCTAAACACCTTGCGCCGACGAACAATCAAAACGATGTCCTTGTCCACGGGGGTTGTTTTTACACCATAACAGGCAGCCATGATATAATCCCGCTCTGATTTACTCAACGACTTCTGTTTGCTGAGGATACTCTTGACCAGCACGGGATCCTGATCCTGATAGAAATCACTCTCAATCACTCCCTGCTCTTCAAAAATACCATTATAGATCTCCAGAACCCGCATGAATTCGGCTTCGGCGTCTTCAAATCCGTACCGTGCAATAATGTCGTGAATCCGAGTCACCCGGAATTCATTCAAATCCACGCAATCATTGTGAATCTTTTCGTAAAGTTTTTTCGCCTCTTCAAACGGCATGACGCAGGTCATCACCACAGTAAAAATGCACTCAAAGAGTTTGGGTTCGATCTTCTTGGTTCCATATGTACGCTGAAGCTGCCGGTAGGTTCGCTCCAGTGTTGAAGTATTCTTTGCCATTTTGGCTTTCCCTTACCTAAAAAGTCACAAATGTATTTTCTTATCCACACCCATCATGTATATACGTCGATTCTCACGCAGCGTCCGGGCGGCATAACAGGAATTATCCAGACCTGCGTCCCTGAAAAGCGACTGAACTGCCGTTTGCGGCAACAGAACGCTGTCGGCACGTCTGTCAAACAATTCCCGTGCCTGTGCGCAGTAATCATCACAATCCGTTGCCATGAGAAATATACCGCCCGGCGCCAGAATCCTCATTATATCAGACGCTGTATCCGGGTTCAGCGTTCTGTGTTTTTTCATTCGCCGTTTTAACCACGGATCCGGAAAATTCATAAAGATCCGTTCAAAAAAATTCTTGGGCAGCAGTTCCCGTATTACCGCCTCCATTCGGCCCCGGATGATCAGCGCGTTTGTCCGTCCGTGGCTCTCAATCTTCCTCTCAACCCCACAGCAACGCTTCCAGCGCCGCTCAATGCCAATGCAATTCCGATTCGGAAACGTGCCGCAAAGCGCGTCAAAAAACAACCCCTTTCCAATACCGAGCTCCAGATAAAAACCGCCCTCCCGGCTCAGGAATTCACGTAATGCGCTACATTGCATTGCATCCGTTTCATGCACACGGAAAGCACCGGCACGCAAGTCAAATTTCTGCTCAACCGCAACGATCATGATCAGAACTCAAAACCCCGTGTAATCTTGATTTTCTTTTCTCCGTCGTCTCCGCCTTCTGAGGACGCCTCTTCCGCCGGCGCTTCCGCCGATTCGTCCTCCCCGGAATCGGAAGAATCCTCTGCAGCCTCCGAATCATCCTTATGCATTACCGTACTTTCACTGGCGCCGCTCTTGCTGATCCCTCTGAGCATAAGTTTCAGATCATCCGGTGACGCAGACGAGGCAAAAGCCTTTTCCTCTTCCACAATATTCTTTTGGACCAGATCGGCCAGGGCCATATTAAACGTCTGCATACCGTAGTATTCGCTTGCCCGCGTAATCGCTTTTTCAATATCCGCAGTCTTGCCCTCAATAATCAGCTCCGAAATATTTGGCGTGTTAATCATAATCTCCAGAGCCGCGACCATACCGTTTCCATCCGCACGCTTGAGCAGGCGCTGGCAGATAACCCCCTGCAGGGTCAGTGAAAGCATTTTGCGTACCTGTTTTTCCGATTCCGGCGGGAAACTGTCGATAATACGGTCAATCGACTGCTTGGCGTCATTGGTATGCAGGGTACTGAAAACAATGTGACCGGTTTCCGCAGCATGAATCGCAATTTCAATGGTTTCGGCATCCCGCATCTCTCCCATCAGAATCGCATCCGGATCCTGCCGCAGCGCCCGTCGCAGGGCTTCTTTAAGCGTGTTTGTGTCAATCCCCAGTTCGCGCTGATTGATGGTCGCTTTCTGATCTTCATAGACGAATTCTATCGGGTCTTCGATGGTCATGATGTGTGCGGTACGGTTTCTGTTGATTTCATTGATCATGCTGGCAAGAGTCGTGGATTTGCCGCTTCCGGTCGGACCGGTCACCAGAATCAGCCCCTGTTTTTTTGCCACCAGATCCTTGAGAACCGAAGGCAGTCCCAGCTTGTCAATGCTGGGGATTTCAATCGGGATAATTCGAATCGCTGCACCGGGTAATCCCCGCTGCATAAACGCGTTAACGCGAAAACGGGCCACCCCTTCAATGCCGTACGAAAGGTCAAGTTCACAGTCGTCCATAAACCGGCCAAACTGTTTTTCATCCATCATCTGCTTGAACATGCCCAGCATATCCTCTTTCGAAACCGGGGGGAACTCGGTCGGAAGCAGTTCACCGCTGATCCGCATCAGGGGCGGGCGATCCACTTTCAGGTGAAGGTCGGAAGACTTTCTCTTGGGCATCTCTTGTAAAATGGTATCAATATCCATAGTCCCGTTTCCTTGTGAAAAAAGATTACAGGTCAGTTTCTAATGTGAGACCCGACAACGATCAGGGTTGCGGCCACACGTCCAAGCCGTTCCAGCAGGCCGATGTCTATATGACTGAAACTCCTGCCGTCCTCTTTATTCAAAACCTCCAGCACACCCAGCGATTCCCCTTTCCATACGATGGGTACGGCAGCCAGAGAGGTTACCTGGTATCCAACAGCCTCGCTGATTTTCTTGTAAAAGCGTTTGTCCGAAGGCGCCTCTGAAACCACAATGGTTTCCTTATTCGTAAAACAGTGCCCCGCAAGTCCCTCGTTGACCGGCACGCGGAATTTTTTCACCTCAAATGCCTTGGGGCCGGATGCCGTGGCAAAATACAGATTATTCTCTCCTTCATCCAGAAGCAGGATCGAACCGGAATTTGTGTGTGAAACCGAGACCGCAATTTCCAGCAGCGTATCAAGATTTTCTTCAATCTTATGGGGTTGGGTAAACATGTGCAGTCCCCGCTCGTATGCATTGATCATCTCCTGATTCCGCACATTGACTTCGTTCAATTCCTTGATTGTTTTTTTCAGACGTTCAATTTCTTCTTGCATGATTGAATTCCTTAAAAAACCGTTTATTTGTCCGCCATGGTTATATCCAGAACCATCTGCAGAGAAGTATTCCCCCGAAGCGCGTTGAGTATGGCGCACCGTCGAAGCGTAATCATGCCCTCCTTCATGGCTTCGACCTTGATATCCACAGCAGAACGACCTTCGATAATCAGTCGTTTGATATTATCGGTTACCGGTAGCGTTTCCAGCAGGGCAAACCGTCCCTTGTATCCTTTTCGCTCGCAGCGGTCACACCCCACTGGACCGAAAAGCTCTGCGCTTTCAATCTCCTCCTCAGTAAATTGAGCCGCCCGAAGCCTTTCCGCAGGTATATTGACTTTTTTCTTACAGGTTTCGCAAAGCCTTCTGGCGAGCCGCTGTGCGGACACAAGAATCGTGGAAGATGCGACCATAAACGGATCCACCCCCATGTCCACCAACCGCGAAATCGTACTCGGCGCGTCATTGGTATGAAGCGTACTGAGCACAAGGTGACCTGTCAGCGCTGCCTTAATCGCGATCTCAACGGTTTCTTGGTCCCGGATCTCGCCGATCATAACCGTATCCGGATCCTGCCGCAGAATCGAGCGGAGTGCCGCGGCAAAGGTCAGTCCGCGCTTGACGTTTACCGGAACCTGATTGATATCAGCCAACTGGTATTCCACAGGATCTTCCACAGTCACTATATTGTCTTCCGGACTGATCACTTCCTTGATCGCGGAATAAAGTGTGGTACTCTTTCCGCTTCCAGTCGGACCGGTAACCAGGATCATGCCGTAAGGGGAATTAATTGCACCGCGGAAATCATTCAGCGCCTTTTCTTCAAATCCCAGAGAACCCAGATCCAGCGCAAGGTTGGAAGAGTCGAGAATACGCATCACAACCTTCTCCCCGTGTACCACCGGAAGCGTGGATACCCGGAAGTCAATATCCCGGCCATCAACTTTAAGTTTAAATTTTCCGTCCTGGGGACGCCGCTTCTCCGCGATATCCAGATCCGACATAATCTTGATTCTGGAAACAATGGCGTTCTGCATCCGTTTGGGCGGTTTGAGATGTTCCTGACAGGCACCGTCAAGCCGGTACCGGACCCGAACATCCTTTTCAAAGGGTTCGATGTGAATGTCGCTGACCCCGAGCTTAATGGCTTCGTAAATAATCATATTGACCAGCTTGACCACGGGTGCGCCGGAACTCTCTTCCGTCAACCTGGCAAGGTCTACATCATCGTCGTCTTTGTCCTCGGCAAGCTCCATGTCCTCGGGTTCATCCAGGTCTTCCATCAGTTCTTCCAGGTTGTGCTCCTCTTCATGGTATGCCTTCTGGATGCCCTCCTTGAGCGCGGGTTCGGAGCAGACAACCGGATTGATTTCGCAGTCTGTAACCACCTTGATATCATCAAGATTCAATACGTCAAAGGGATTGGAAACAGCAATGGTCAGCTTGGATCCGATTTTGGCCAGCGGAAGCACGTGATAATAATTCGCCAGGTCTTCAGGCAAGATTTCCAGAACATCCGGAGGAACCTTGTATTTGTTCAGATCGACCGGAGGGATATTCATCTCAAGCGCAATACAGCTTGTCACCAGGTCTTCAGATATGATTTTATTCTCAATAATATATTCATTGAGACTTTTATTCTCACTGCCGGCCCTGTCAAGCAGCTCGCTGACCTCTTCTTCTGTCTTCAAGCCGTTCTTAACAAGAATACTGGCAAGTTTCTTGTCGAATTTAGCCAAATCAACAACTCCGGTTCAGGAAAAGACCTGTTCTACGGCTTCGGTTATCCTGGAAAAGGTACTGATGAAAATCTTGATCTCAGACCCGGCAACGGTCTCAACCTCAGTGAGAACGTCTTCAGAAACAGGTCCGGCAATAGCGATCGTCATCACATTACCGAGCCGGCTTAGCGGAATGAAATAATTATCCAACATGGATGTTTTTGAAAACTTCTTAACCAGGTCTTCTTCAATCTTGTAAAAAGACACGTCGATATACGGCAGGTTGAACTGTGACACCATGCACATGGCCATATCCTCTTCGCTCGCATAATCCAGACGTATGAGTATCTCACCGAACTTCTCGTCACACACCTTCTGTTCCTCAAGAATTCGGTTGATATCCTCGCGGGAAAGAACACCTTCTTCCAGAAGAATCTGTCCCAGTTTTTTATTGGTTATCCGTTGCAGTTTAACCATTATTGACGGTTACACTCTCTGAAATACCCGTTTCAAGTCTTCCGGATTGGTTGTCTTTGCCAATGCGTCTTCATACGTGATCACATTATTCTTGAACAAATCGAACAGGGCCTGGTTCATGGTCTGCATGCCGTATTTGTTACCGGTCTGAATCAGTGAATAAATCTGGTGGCACTTGTCGTCGCGAACCAGGGAACGAATTGCGTCGGTGGGCACCATCATCTCAGCACAGAGCACACGTCCCTTTCCGTCCTGTCTGGGCATGAGCTGCTGACAGAAGACGCCCTCAAGAACAAAGGAAAGCTGTGTCCGGATCTGCGACTGCTGGGCCGAGGGAAAGACGTCGATAATACGGTTGATGGTCTGAATACAGTCACTGGTATGAAGTGTGGCAAAGGTCAGGTGACCGGTCTCCGCCAGCGTCAGTCCGAGTTCAATGGTCTCCACATCCCGCATTTCACCAATCAGAACAATGTCCGGATCCTGACGGAGAACGCTCTTGAGCGCTTTAGCAAAGGAATGGGTATCCGGCCCCACTTCTCTCTGATTGACCAGGCAGGACTTGTTCTTGTGTACAAACTCAATCGGATCTTCAATGGTGATAATATGCTCCTGTCGGGTGGAGTTGATATAATCAATCATGGCCGCCAGCGTGGTGGATTTTCCGGATCCGGTCGCCCCGGTCACCAGAACCAGTCCCTTGGGTTTTCCGCAAAGCCGCTGACAAAGCTCTTCCTTCAGCCCCAGATCGCTGAAAGACTTGATATCAAAGGGAATTATCCGGAATGCAGCTCCGATAGCTCCCCGCTGAAAAAAAACATTGGCCCGAAACCGTCCAAGACCGGCAATTCCGAACGAAAGGTCGAGCTCGTAGTTTTTCTCAAACTTGGCGATCTGTTCACTGTCCAGGATACTGTAAATAATCTTCTGCGTATCATCCGGATTCAACACATCGTGCTGCGTGGGCACCAGTTTACCATCGACACGGATTCGGGGGGGAGAACTGGCTGTAACATGAAGGTCAGACCCTCCCCGTTCAACGAGTTGCTGCAGAAGCTCTTCCAGCGTAACCATTTTTTACTCCTTAGAACTGATTTTACAGATACTTGTATACACTATTACAAGACTAACATATTACGAAAAAAATATGGATTGTCAACAAGCAAATACAGCCGCCTGATGCTGAAAAAGTGTTGGTTGATTCCAATCGTCACAATTGTGAAAGATACAATCAGAAATCAAACAGAGATATCAATCAGATTTCCCTGTCCGTTCGGTGAGCTCCTGTCATCTTCCTCGTCCTTTTCCTCTTTTTTTCTGCGCTTCCTGACAGCAAGAAAGGGCTGTTTGCGGCCGGACTCCCCTCCATCTTCCGTAACCCTGGATTCCTCTGTCCCCTGGCTGTCGGAAACGGTTTCCTCTTTGATCCGGTCTGCTTCCTCTTTTTCCCGGACCGTACTGTGCTGTGCATCCATGGGACGGTCATTGGCCTGTTGGCCGTCTTTGACCATATCAATCTTGGTATATGCTCCCTGGATATTATTTGAAGAAAAATCTACGCCCATTTTTCAGCCCGCCAATAAACATATGTGTATAATGATTAACTAATTATACACTATTATTTCCAAAATACAACCGGAAAAAACCTTTTCCATCTATTATTCTTATCGGCACACGCGGACATGAACTTCAAGTAAAACACAAAATGAGTGAATGTTTTATTTCTGGAATAAGCGAAACAACGGCAGAGTTACGAAACCCGTACACGGTTTTTATGCACTGACCATTTTTCCGTATTTCTGAGCAGATCATCGGCTTGCTGTCTGGATCTGCAGAATGTCTGAATCAGCAGACCTTCGGGGCCCACAGCTTCCAGCAGCCCCTGAATTCCCTCTGCAGGACTGCTAATCAGAATTTGCTTCCCCCCTTTGCGAATCCGCTTGAGCAGGTCCGGCCACTGGTTGGCTGGGGGCTGCCCCGCCCCGGAAACCCATTGGATCGCATCAAGACCAGGCAGGCTGAGCAGAGAATCCAGGTGGCGCACCGCATCCGGTCCGTCCAGGTGATAGATGCTTCGATCTACCCATTCGCTCTGCTGCCGGATAAAGGGCAAAAGATATTCGTCGAACATCTGCGGAGACAGAATGCAGGAGACATCCGACTGAAGGTCAGTGGCCGGCTTCTTTGACAGAACATTCATCCACCACAGATACCCACCGGTCCGGCTGGCAATGGACGTTGCACGCTTCCAGCATTCCAGCCAGGTCTTGTTGACTTCATCAAAGGCCTTGACTACCTCCTGGGGACACTCCACCAGGTCAAAGGCAAATTGCTCCATACCCCGTACATCACAGACTGTCTGGGTAGGACCATTGAAATCCGGCACATTACAAAAGCAGTCCAGATTATTTTTTTCAATATAATCGACCGCTCTGGAAATAAGCTCCTCGGTCTTCTGCCAGTAAAAATTTTCCGGGTTAAAGGCCAGCTCAGGCCGGTTTCTCCAATCCTCAATAAAGGGTTCCGCCCAGGTGGTATGCTTGTCCACAAAGGTATTTTTCGCTCCAACATATCGGGATACAATTGACACCAGCCCTTCCTGGATCGGTCGAAATGTCGGAAATGCTTCACCACCGAAATAGGTATTTTCCAATGCATGCAGATTGCGAGGCAGTACAAACTCCCACTCCGTCCACCACTTCTTCAGGTCATCCGTATCCGGACCCTCATACGCTGCTGCGTGGTCTGCAGGAGCAGTTACAATAATTGGAACACGGTCAATCATCTCACCATTCCACCAGGCTTCGATCCGCTTGATCGCCATTTCTGTATTCTCTTTAAACGGCTTCATTTAAACCTCCATTATTCTCAAATTGTGATTTATGACTTTACATATCTATCTTCGTAGAGTATAATAAGCCACTTCATTAGAATGTAAATGGCTTTTATATCATTTTAGTTGTTATATTTGATTAAATGACCTACTTTACAGACATCACATTTCTTTCCGGGGAAATCCAGCCTGAATGCAGGGTAAACGTGAACCGCAGGCTGAGTGAATTCTATACCATTGAATTTCTACTTTCCGGCGAACTTATATTTCAGGCAGGGGACAAACCGCCAGCGCGGATTACCAAGCCCGCAGTATTCTGGCAAAATATGACAGCCACCTTCCGATACCATCCGCCGCCAGGCAAACACTGGTTCAATCACTGGTTTTCCATCCGAGGCCCCAGAGCGGACCGGCTCATGAAAAAAGGATTCATGACCGTCTCAGACAAATGTTTTCGCTATGTATCCAACCCCATGCGCTATCAGGACATCTTCACCCGGATCATCCAAAACATCCGGAGGAATAATCCCCGCAAACACCCCGAGAACCTGATCCTGACCGAGCAGATTCTCTATATGTTGATAGAAGAGATTCACACCGATCAACAACGTGATCCGGAAGCAACTGAAATCCGGCAACTGGCAAACCGTATGCGCATCGAACCATGGAAGGAATATGATTTCAAAGGCATTGCCGCTGGCCTCAACACATCCTACAGCAACTTCCGCAGACGTTTCCGGACAACCATTGGCCGGCCGCCCTATGAATTTCTGCTAACCTGTTCCATGCGAAAAGCTGCGGATGAAATCGCATCCGGTAAGCAGCAGATCAAAGAAACAGCCTACAAGGCGGGGTACAACGACCCGGCGCAGTTCTCCAAAATGTTCCGCAATAAGATCGGCATGTCTCCGATGGAGTTTAAAACCCTTACCTGCGGATAAACCCATTCCCCCTGCAACGTAGTGCTATAAACCAGATGACGTGCTCCCACGCGTTTCTTTCCCCCTTGACATTCTTGAGAACCAGACGTATAATGCCCGTTTCGATACCAACTGCTAACCGTCATTTTCAACAGGATCTTACTTATGTCATTCACATCATCGCAATGGATCTGGGGTTCGCAGCCCCGTAAGAATCATTTTATGCTCTTTACACGAACCCTCTCCGTGCCCGAGGAAACGTCTCTGATCCGCATTCACATCACGGCATCGTATCATTATGAACTCTTTATCAACGGCACATTCATCAACCGCGGTCCTGTACATGGTGATCCCCAGTGGTGCAATTTTGATTCACTCACGTATATTCCGGACCCGGCAGACACGCAGCTGCATGTATCCATTGTAGTCCGTCACTCATCCGACCTCTACCTGCACTATCTAACACCGTCTCCGGCCGGACTTCGGGCCGAATTTAATATGGGCAAGACCATTATCGGAACGAATAGCCAGTGGCGCTGCATGACCTTGCCCATGTGGGCGGATAACGTAAAAAAGCGAGGCTGGGCGCTGGATTACATCGAAGATTACGATGCTCGCCTTGAACCCGATGGATGGAGTGACCGGACATTCGAACAGAGCGACACCGAGACATGGGAGCCCGCCGTCGCCGTACCGGATGCGCAAGCGATATGGGGCAATTACCAGCTGCGTCAGGTACCGCTGCTTCGCAGAAGATTCATTGAACCCGAAGGCATGCGAGCCTGGCAGGTACCCGAAAACGGACCGAAAGAACCCGAAGACATCACGTTACAATTCAGCGAAGAACCGCACACCCCGATCGGTATCATCAAACGATTTAACCTTGCAGATTTGAATAAACTGCTGTCCACGGCCAACGCCTTTACTCTGGAACTTGAACGCCAGGTGGTCGGATTTCCTCTGATTGAGCTGGACGCTTCGGAAGGAACCGTTATCGAAATATCCACAGCCGAACGCCTTGAAGGCGAACGGCCGCACCTTGACCGGGAGCACTGGAAGACATCCTTTTCTGTTCGATACACCGCACGGGAAGGCCGCCAGATCTTTCAGCCCTTTGCCTGGGACGGATTTCAGTATATTCAGATCACGGTTCGCGGAAACACCCATGGCGTCACCTTCCACCGCATCGGATGCGTGCAGCGCTTCGTGCCGCTGGCAGCCCGGCACAATGTCATCACCCAGGATGCTCTCCTGGATGCAATCCTTGACATCTGCCGCAACACCCTGGAAATATCCTCGCAGGAACTGCTGGTCGACTGTCCCACACGCGAACAGTCTCCGGCCTGGGCCGACAGCCTCCATATCGCCAAAAGTCTCTGGAAAGGCTATGGAGAACAGGGATACCTCAACTGGTACCTGGAGGCCTACATTCACGCGCCCCTGGACGAGCACGGACAGATTTCCGGTCGTTACCCCACCACAGGCCGGATCTGGCTGGACTTCACACTCATCCCCATGCTGGGACAGCTCTTTTACCAGAACCAAACCGGCCGGTATTACAAGCCGGATCAGACCATAAATAAAGCCCTGCAACTCAAAGAGTGGTACAATCGCGAACGCAACAGCGACGGCCTGCTCGAATTCCCATTCAAAGAATATTTTAAAAAAGGACTGCGAAATTTCATTGACCACCCCGGCCTGGGGGATGACGAAGAGGGACACCTGCCGTATCCGGGTATTGAGCGGGAAAACATCAGCTGCGGCCTGAACACCTTCTATTACATTTTTGTGCGTATTCTTGCGCACATGGCTGCCCTGCAGAACCATGACCAGGCCGCAGCCCTCAGAGGCGAAGCATTGAAACTGGAAAAAACCATCCTCCAGATATTCTTTGACGGTGAGGTATTTCACGATGCCGTGGACAACGGCCAACTCTCCAACGGCACCTCATGGCAGACCAACAGTCTGGCCGTCTACGCCGGACTTACTGACCGGGACACATCTACAAAGATCATGCGAAACATGCTGGACGGATACGACCGCCTGTGCCGCTGCACCCCCTACTTTCATTTCTACTTTCTATGGGCCCTTCGCAGGGCCGGCATGGAACACGAAGCCGTGGACGTGATCAAAAAAGAATGGGGACCCATGATCGAACGGGGATCCACCACCACCTGGGAACACTTCATGGATGACTCGGTCGTTTCTCTCTGTCACCCCTGGTCAACCGCACCTTTTCTTTTTCTGATAGATCCAGAGGAATTCTCATTACCGGAATTATCGATTACTGGATTGAGTTGATCTCAGAAAGAATGGGACTCACGAAAAACAAACGTAACCGTTCACGGGTTACTTGGGGAAAATCATCCGTAATACGAATTTTATTCAGAAGGGAGAAGAGAAGGCTGAGGCTGTTTGGCATAGAACGTTCTGACCGATTCGGTAACAAAAGCGAAGGCATCTCGGTTCTGGCGAGCGCAGGTGGCCATTATGGTCCAGATTCGTTCGCACCATCGTTGTCCGTCATTGCCTCGCGTTCCCTGGGTAATTCTGCGTCCCATGACGCAATGGCGCAATTCGCGTTCGGCCAGATTATTCGTCGGTTCAACCTGCGGGTGCTCAAGAAAAAGAAAATATGATTCACCGTGGGTTTTGAGACGCTTAACCATATCTTTTGCACCGGTGGCCATACTTCGGCGGCCCGTTGCAAGGAATTCCTCTTTAACCTTTGTCATACGCCGACGGAAGACCTCTTCGCCAAGCTCTTCCCGGCGATGGTGAAGATAAAAAATCAACTTGCAGAGTTTCAGCAGTCGATCCCCGTAATTGGCGGTGACTTTCTCGGAGGACTCGCTCAAGAACTTGATGTCGCGAATCAGATGTGCCCAGCACAATTGGATATTGATATGGGCCTCTTTCTATCGAGGTATTTAAGGGAAATACGCAGGATCCAAAGACGGTTGCGTCTCAACTGCAAAAGTTGTCAGAGCGCTTTGGGGGCAGAGAGATTACATTTGTCGGCGACCGGGGTATGCTCAAAAGCGAGCAGGTACGGGATGTACTGGAGCAGGGATTTCATTATATAACCGCCATAACAAAGCCTCAGATTGAGAAGCTGCTTAAAGACGGGGTCATACAGATGGGATTGTTTGACGAGGACTTGGCGGAAATTCAAACCAGAGAAGGGCCGAGATATGTATTGCGACGCAATCCCATGCGCGCAAAAGAGATGGCATCGTCTCGTGCCGATAAGATGCACTCACTGCGGGAAAAGGTGGAAAAACAGAATGAATATCTTGATACACACCCGCGAGCCAGTGAGGAGGTGGCGCTGGGCAAAGTCAGGGATTTCTGCAGGAAGCTTCGCATAGATGAGTGGGTAAATGTATTGGCTTCACAGCGGAAGATGCGGAAGATATTTATAGAGCAGGATGAGAATGCGCTGAAAAAATGCAGCAAGCTTGACGGGTGTTATGTTTTGAAGACCGATCTTCCCCCAGCCAGGGCGGATAAAGAAACGATTCACGCGCGCTACAAGGATCTGTCGCTTGTTGAAAGCGCTTTTCGCACGAGAAAGACCGTTCAACTGGAAATGCGGCCGATTCATGTTCGCCTTGCAAAAAACAACACGTGCGCACGCCTTTGTTGTTATGCTGGCTTATCGCATAGTCAAGGAACTTAGAGAACGCTGGAGTACGTTTGAGTTGACCGTTGAGGAGGGGATAAAGGAGTTGACTCAATTATGTGCAATGGAAATCAG
>CAZGEP010000018.1:0-40524 GCA_964524955.1 uncultured Planctomycetota bacterium
AGGCAATCATTCCCAGGGCATTGCGCAAAAAGGCCGACGTATGTTCTTCAGCTGGATTCTTCTGTGCCATATCCGTAAGCAGATCTGGTGTAGATTCATCCCCGTCATACAGTTCCCAGTCTGCATTCAGGCGCCAGGGACAGTCCTGTCCGAAAAAAAACCGCATGTAAAAAACCCGGCATTCACTACACCCCGGTGCCAGGCCAAAGAAGTGTTGTGCCGCGGGCTGAAGCCAGAAAATCTTTCCCGGAACAATTCGAATATCTGAGTTCCCAACTCGACCGGATATTTCTCCGGATTCCAGGTAATAGATCAGATGCCCTGGAATCCGCCTCGGCCCCACTCGCCAGCGGGTAGTACAGGTCACCCATCCGAAGCCCTGCCAGTGCAGATGAACGCGCGTATCAGAGAACGCATCTGCAAGCTGAGTTGTGGTCTTTTTCTTATATTTCATAATTACCTACGAAATAATATAAATAAATTACACATTAATCCATTGTATACGCTATTTAATCCTATATCATTTATACGACTTGAAACAAAAAATGCAAACGTTTTCAGGAGAGTTCACCGTGAGTTTTTCAAAAAAAGACATGGATATTATACAGGACTTAGCTCGCAGATATGCGGAAATCAGCAGCGATCCGGTTCAGGAGAAACGCAGAAATCAGTGGATGGATCTGAACAGTCTGCGCGGAGCTAAACCCCAGATCTATGTCCGGGCCTTTGCCTGGAAGGAAATGCCGCAGTCTAACCTGGAATGCGAAGACCGTTTTCTGCGCGGTTATGAGAATTTTTTCAGAAACCGGATCTTCTGGCACGACCTGAATGATGACTCGATCTTCGAACCCTGGATACCGGTTGAAGCAGTACCAAAATGCACAGGATGGGGAGTTGAGGTCAAACACATCAAAGGAGATGATCCACGGGGTGCTTATAAGATCGGCTATCCCATCCGGTCGGAGAAGGATCTGGAAAAGCTCTGTATGCCCTACCACGAGATTGATGAACAAAAGACCGCTGAAAGAGCGTCACGGCTCCATGATGCGGTCGGGGATATCATTGATATTGACATTGATCGAAGCCCCTGGTACTGGCGCTGGCACGGGGACATCTCCATGCTGCTGGGAAATTTCCGCGGAATCGAACATCTGATGATGGATATGGTGGATCAGCCGGAGTTTCTCCATAAACTGACCGGATTCCTATCTAAGGGCATCCTAAAGACCCATGACGAAGCCGAAGAAAAAGGGGACTGGAGTCCCAGCTCCAGCTTCAACCAGGCCATGCCCTATGCACACGAACTGGCCAGGCCCAAAGCCAATGCGTCCGGAATCAAGCAGAAAAAGATCTGGGGATTCCAGGCGGCGCAGGAATTGACCGGTGTCTCTCCGGCCATGCACGAGGAATTTCTACTCCGCCACCAGATGCCTGTTATGGAAAAATTCGGTTTGATCGCCTATGGATGCTGCGAAGACCTGACCAACAAGATTGATATGCTGCGATCGATCCCCAACCTGCGGCGAATTTCAGTTTCCCCGTTTGCGAATGTTCAGAAGTGTGCAGAGCAGATCGGTTCGGATTACGTGATCTCCTACCGGCCCAGCCCCACGGATATGGTGGGATACGGGTTTGACCCGGACCGCATTCGGTCAATCATGAAAGCCGACCTGGAGGCGTGCAGAGATTGCCATGTGGATATTACTTTAAAAGACGTGGAAACCGTGGAATCTGACCCGGACCGGGTACGCAAGTGGGTAACTCTGACTCGGGAAATTATTGATACGATTTGGGGGTAGTTTTTTTCTACCTCTCAATCCCGGTACGCGCCTGAAGTCCGGTGATATAGTAATGCTTGACTTCCTTCATTTCCGTAACCAGGTCTGCGGCTTCAATCAGACAATCCGGTGCATTTCGGCCCGTGATAACGATTTCAACACCATCCGGTCTGGACCGAATCACATCCAGCAGTTCCTCCGCGGAAAAAAGGTGGAAGTGTACCGCGATACTGGCTTCATCCAGAATCACCACTGAATATTCTCCGCTGGCGATGATTTCCGCTACTTCACGCAATCCGCTCTGAGCCGCCTCAACATCCTCCGGAGCCGGTTCCTTGATAATAAAACATCCCCGGCCGTACTGTTTGATGGTGAGGACATCGGAAAACCGTTTGAGTGCACGGATTTCACTGTATTCCTTCTGTTTGACGAACTGAGCCATAAACACCTTTAGCCCGGCTCCGGCAGCCCGGACAGCAAGCCCGATGGCCGCAGTGGTCTTTCCTTTTCCACTTCCCGTATATACCTGCAGTTTCCCTGTTTCGAGTTTTATTTCTTTTCTCCTAAAAAAATGATTGTGTATTGTTGATTATATAGAGTATCGTTTGCGGAACCAGTTTAAATTTTTACGAAAAAAACGTTTGCGAAAACGGACAATTCGGGTACATTTATATTCCGACACACAGCGGATTACTGCTGTTTTCTATCTGCAACAGGCTTTAATTTCTGACTCACGTAAATGAACGCAACAACACGAAAAATCATCTTATACCGATTCCAAAAATCAGACATCCGCTCCAACCTGGAATCTGTACTTCCTGAAAACATTCTACTCACCGAATGCTTTGATCCGGAAGACCTCACTGAAATGATCGCCATGCCCGCCTACAGTGTTGTCATTACACCTGTGGAAGAGCTCGAAACCCTGACCCCGCACCGCAACCGGTTCATGCCCAGATTGTCCACGGGAATGATGCGGCTTCTGAGCAAAGGCGCGCTGCCGGATCTTCAGGTCATGGACTTTACGTCTGATTATATTGAAGCCAATGCCACAGCGGATGAAATTTTCTTCCGGGTCATGAAAAACTTTGTGGACATGTCCCGGCACAATCAGATCATCAATTCACAGCTCAAAATCCGCAAACATTCGGCCAGTCTGGGAGAACTCAACCAGATCGGCATCGCGCTCTCTTCAGAACGCGACCTGGACAAACTGCTCAATCTGATCCTCACCTATGGAAAGAAACTCACGGATTCGGATGCTGGAAGCATTTACCTGATTGACCGGGATTTCGATCCGCCCAAACTTCGGTTCAAGCTCTCCCAGACTGACTCCAAGAACATTGAGTTCAGCGAAATCATCATGCCGATTAATTCCAAAAGCATTGCCGGGCATGTTGCGGTAACCGGCCGGTCCGTAATCCTCGATAATGCGTACCGGCTGCCAGAGGATGTCCCCTATTCGATCAACACGTCCTTTGATCAGGATAACAATTACAAGACCATCAGCATGCTCGTTGTTCCCATGAAAGACCACAAGGGAGAAATCATCGGTGTACTCCAGCTGATCAACCGGAAAACCAATTTCACCATACGGCTCGAGACACCTGAGATCGCTGAAAAAGAAACCATTCCCTATTCCAGAGAGTGTGTGGATATTGCTGAAAGCCTGGGCAGCCAGGCTGCAATTTCCATTGAAAACGCAATGCTCTACAAGGAAATCAAGAACCTCTTTCACCGTTTCATCAAGGCTTCGGTAACCGCGATCGAGTCCAGGGATCCAACCACATCCGGTCATTCCGAACGGGTCGCCACGCTGGCTCGGGAGCTGGCCCATGCAGTGAATCACACAACCCGGGGACCGTACAGCGACATATCATTCTCTGAGGAAGAAATTCAAGAGCTCTACTGTGCCGGGATTCTGCATGACTTCGGCAAGATCGGTGTACGGGAACGGGTTCTGGTCAAAGAAAAGAAACTCTATCCTGAAGAACTGGAACGGGTGACCGGCCGGTTCCGATTTCTCAAATCCGATCTCCGCCTTAAGCACGTTTCCAGACTGGTCGATCTGCTCAGGGAAAAAGCAAACGAAAAGCAGGTTCATAAGACCATGGAGGATGCAGCCGCAGACACCCGGAAAGTGGAAGAAATATTCCAATGTCTGCTTGCGGCCAATGAGCCGTCGTTCCTCAGTGAAGATGCGTCTGCCAGACTCAACCAGATCAAAAACCAGGTATTTACCACGTGTGACGGTGATTCAGTGAAAGCGATCGAGAAGGACGAATACAAATCTCTTTCTGTTCCCAAGGGCACACTCACTCCGGAAGAACGTATGGAAATTGAATCCCATGTCCAGCATACGTATAATTTTCTCAACAAAATTCCCTGGCCCAAGGAAATGAAAAACGTTCCAGATATTGCTTCCAAGCATCACGAAATGATGGACGGATCCGGATATCCATTCAAACTGGATAACACCAACCTTAACACCCAGGCCCGAATCATGAGCATCGCGGACATCTTTGACGCCCTGACCGCAACGGACCGGCCGTATAAAAAGGCTGTTCCTCTGGAAAAAACACTGGAAATCCTCCGCAGTGAAGCAGAGCGTAAGCGCCTGGATAATGATCTGGTAGACATCTTTATTCGTGAAAAAGTATTTCAATCTGTGGGTTTTTAGTTGATTCCCGTCGATTTTTATGTATTATTCATCTGATTATAACTACTTATACATTCAGACAGCGCATTTTTCCGCTGCGGATGTATGAATAACTTGAACAGGATCTCTTAAATCAAATGGGATGGCTTCAGCTATCCGCGCTTTATATTGTAACGTTGCTCTCAAATCTGCTGGTTCAGTCAACAGCAGGCGCGTCTCTCAGCAGACTGGAAATTCTGCTGCAGAAAAAACACAGAGATGACGAAGAAACCGCGGAAAAGGTCTTCGAACTAATCAACCGCAGTCTCAAGGACTTCAACCTGGTTGCCTTGATTGCGTCCCGGTTGCTCAACGTCCTGCTCGCATGTCTGGTATTCGCCTATTTTCGCCAGAATTACGGCAATGGGTTCCTTAAGCCTTTGCTTCAGACGTTGCTGGTCTTTTTCCTATCAATCACGTTTATCAATATCACCATAATTCAGCAGGTCGTACGTAAGTATGGTGAAAAGATTATATTCTATTCAGCCTCTCCGCTGACCCTGCTCCTTTTTGTTCTACGGCCGGTGATTGTCATCTTTCATGCTACCGAGTCCGCAGTCTGCCGGATCATCGGGCTGGAAGAAACTGCAAACCGAAGAATTACGGATGAAGAAATTCTCAACATTGTCAGCGACGTTGAAAAAGAAGGTGGGCTGCACGCAGATGAAAAGGAAATGATCGAGGGAATTCTGGACTTCAAAGACACGGCAGTGAATGAAATCATGACGCCGCGTACCGACATGGTCAGTATTGATATCAACACACCGATTGATGAGGCTGTTGAGCTCTGCATCGAGTCCGGATATTCCCGAATCCCAGTATTTGAAAAAGACCGTGACCATATTACCGGTGTTCTCTATGTCAAGGATTTACTCCAGCACCAGAGAAAAGAGGAGCAAGATAAACGGTTGCGTTCGATCATACGTCCGCCGGTATTCATACCGGAAACCAAGAAGGTTGTGGAGCTTCTCCAGGAGTTCAAGACGCGCAAGATTCATTTTGCCGTTGCCGTGGATGAATACGGCGGGACTGCAGGCGTTATAACGATTGAGGACATTATTGAAGAAATCGTGGGCGAGATCCACGACGAATACGACACCGACACACAGCAGGAGATCACACAGGTCAGTCCTGACGTTTATATTGTAGAGGGGCGAACCCATATTGATGAAATCGACGAATTGTTTGAGGATATCGAAATCAAGGATACCGGCGAATTTGAAACCATCGGCGGACTTGTCTTTGACTGCCTCGGACGGATTCCGGAGGTCAGCGAAACATTTGAAGTCAATGGGATGCAGTGCAAAATCCTTTCAGTCAACGAACGAAAGATTGAAAAAATGATGCTCTCCCCGACCCGAGACGGAGAAAAAAAAGATGAATAGGTTGTTCATGCAACGTGCAAATAAAATCCAATTGATTCTGATCATGCTTATTGGTTTTTTCTTTTTCAGCGCAGACACCTCTGCGCGTATTGTCTGGAGCCCGGAAACGGGTTGGGAACTCGCGGGAAAAGCCCCCCGTGGCACTCCGGATGAACAACTCAAAAGAGGAGACCAGCAGTTCCGCGAAAACAACTATGAAGCTGCCTTCCGAACCTATTATAAACTTTACCAATACTATCCGCGCTCTGACCAGGCTCCCGAAGCCCTGTATAAGGCCGGCGAATGCCTGATTCAATGGAAGTATTACAAAAAAGCCTTAAAGATTTTTGAACGTCTTCTTGTAGAGTATCCATCGTCCAATCTCGCAGGCAAAGCCATTCAAAAGGAATTCGAAATCGGTATGCACTTCTATGAAGGTGCACGGCGAAAGATGTGGGGCGTTCAATGGTTCCGTTCCTATTCCAGCGGCATACAGGCGTTCAAAACCGTTATTGCCAATGATCCGTTTGGTGAATACTCCGATGACTCCATGTTTTATATCGGGCTTTCGTCCATTAAAATGGAAGACTATGAACAGGCCATCGAACACCTGGAACAGCTTCAGGACAAATTTCCGGACAGCCCCTTTTCCGGAAGCTGTGAATATTATATCGCTCGCTGCCTCTTTGAAGGCAACAAGGGGCAGGGGTACAGCATGAATCAGATTGCAACCGCAATCAAGCGTCTGCAGAAATATCTGGATCTCTTTCCCGACGGCAACCTCTCGAATCAGGCCGTCATCCTGCTGGGAAAGGCCCGTGACATGCAGGCGGGTTTTTACTACAAAACCGCGCGTTTTTATGAATCCTGGAAAAAATACAGAAGTGCGGAAGTCTATTACGAGATCATTCTAAAGAATTTCAGCGATATGGACTGGAAAACGAAAGCGGACAATCGCCTGAAGATCATTCGTCCGCGAATCAAATCATAATCACCATGAAGAAACAACTCGTTTTTGTTCTTAGCATCATCCTTGCACTTTCCGGTTGTCGATACTCGGTGCGGTCTGTGGCGCCGGCGCACATCAAGCGCGTACAAATCAAACCCTTTGAAAACCTGACGGACAGACGAGATCTCAGCGCGGATCTGATGTTGCAGTTTAAAAAAGAATTCCGGGCTACAGCCGGTGTCAAAATTGTATCCAAGAATCCGGATGGCATCATTACCGGAAAAATAACTAAATACAAAAAAAGACCATTGATTGAGAGTACGGATGACCGTATAATTGAATCGCAGTTACTTATTCAGGCGGATATCTCTTTTTGGGACAACCGAAAAGAAAAATGGATCATTCAATCCAGCTCCGCTTCCAACATCAATACCAACAACCGTTCCGGCATTTTCAGGCTCCAGTCCAACGGCAGCGGAGAAGGTCAGAAACGGGACGAAGCGATACAGGACCTGGCCAAGGCACTTGTTCGCGTTGTTGAAACAGGCAGCTGGTAAGCGCCATTCGTTTATTTGACAAATCAATTACAGGAGTTCACCATGCTTTGTGAGAGTTGCGGAAAAAAACCGGCCACTGTTCACATTGTTGAAATCATCAATAATAAAAAACAGGAAATTCATCTTTGCGAAGATTGTGAAAAAAAGAAAGGCATCAATATCAGCACCCCCTTTCAATTGAGCGGTCTGGTCTCCGGATTGACACAGGATCATCCGGAAATGGTAGACATGCAGATGCCCGCGGCCACATGTTCAAATTGTGGCATCACATATAAGGACTTTCAGGCTTCCGGAAAATTCGGCTGCGCAGAAGATTACAATACCTTTCGGGAAGCCATCATCCCACTGATCGGAAAGATACAGGGAAACACCTATCACAAGGGTAAGGCGCCTCACCACATGCCGACCACAGACGATTGGCAGAAAAAGGATCAGATCACCCTTCAGATCGACGAACTCCAGGAAAATCTCGATCGCGCGGTTGCCAAGGAGAATTACGAAAAAGCCGCTGAACTTCGAGACCGGATTCAGGAACTGAAAGAGCAACTCTCCCAAGAGGAGGCCTAAGATGACTCTGGAACGATACCTCCGACAGGGCGGTGAGTGGCTCAACGGTACAGGTCCGCACGCCAACATCGTTATCAGCAGTCGGATACGGCTGGCGAGAAATATCGAACGGTACAAATTCATTTCCCGAATGACGGATGAAGACCGGCTCGCGCTTCTTGGCTATGTCAAAAATAATTTTGATTCAAACAAAAATACTCCGGATTTTGAATTCATTAATATCCACGAACTGGATCCCACAGACCGCCAGTTCTTGCTGGAACGTCACTTGATCAGCAAAGAAATGGAGGAAAACAACGGCCCCAGAGGGGTCGTGGTAAACACAAGTGAGCGCATCAGCATCATGGTCAATGAAGAAGACCATATTCGGACCCAGGTACTTCTTTCCGGACTGCAGCTGGACAAGTGCTGGGAAATTGCCAATCAAATGGATGATATTCTTGAAACAGACATGTGCTACTCCTTCTCTCCCTATTTCGGCTACCTGACCGCCTGCCCAACCAATGTGGGAACCGGCATGCGGGTATCGGTTATGTTCCACCTTCCGGCCCTGGTCATTACGCAGCAACTCTCCAAAATCTTTCAGGCCATTTCCAAAATCGGCCTGGCTATCAGAGGGTTTTACGGTGAAGGCACTGAATCCCTTGGCGATTTTTACCAGATTTCCAATCAGGTGACTCTTGGAAAATCCGAAAAGGAAATCATTCACAACCTGATGGGGGTAATTCCGCAGATTATCCGATATGAAGAAAATGCAAGAGAGACACTGCTGAACAACAACATTAAGATTCTTGAAGACCGGGTATGGCGGGCCTATGCACTGCTGTACAATGCACGTATCATTTCCTCCAAAGAAGCCATGGCTCTGCTGTCCAACATCCGCCTGGGAATGGATGTGGGGATTCTGTCCATGCTGGATACACGCTTGATCAATGAAATCTTTATCTTCTCTCAGCCGGCTCATCTGCAAAAACTTTTCAACAAAACCCTTTCCTCTGAAGAACGGGATATCAAACGGGCGGACTACATCCGTAAACGACTGAACCCCTGAATACATTATGACCAACTCTCCTGAGCACTCATCTGTTTCGGCTGTCGGACTTTTTTCCGGCGGACTTGACAGCATCCTTGCAGCACACGTCCTGCGTGAACAGAACATTAAAATTACTGCTGTCTGCTTTACCAGCCCTTTTTTCAGCGAGACCAGGGGGGTTGAAGCTGCCGAAAAATACAGTTTTCCTTTTCGCGTTGAAGACGTCTCCGAACAAATCGGAGACCTCATTGCCAATCCGCCCCACGGCTTTGGAAAAGCCGCCAACCCCTGTATTGACTGCCATGCCATGATGTTTCGCGAAGCCGGTAAAATCATGGAAACGCTCGATGCTGACTTCCTGTTCTCCGGTGAAGTCCTTAACCAGCGGCCCATGTCCCAGAACGGAGTCTCCCTGCAGACGGTTGCCAGAAGCTCCGGATACGCAGACATGATTCTCCGTCCGTTGAGCGCCTTGAAATTACCGCCCACGCCAGTAGAGAAAAAAGGGCTTGTAGACCGATCCCGGTTGTTCGGTATTTTCGGTAAGAGCCGAACGGAACAGATTGAACTGGCTCAACACTTCGCAATTACCGACTACCCCCAACCGGCCGGTGGATGTCTGCTGACGTACAAGGGGTTTGGCAAAAAAGTCTTTGATCTGAGAGAAAACACCAGCCTCACTGTTCTGAAAATGCAACGCCTTTCTTTTGGCCGTCATTTCCGAATAGCCCCCGGAATCAAACTCATTATGGGAAAAAACCAGGAGGACAACGAACACGTTCGAAGACTGCAGGGAAACGATATCTTATTGGAATGCAGAGAAACCCCCGGTCCGATATCTATTCTGACCCATACAACCATTCCTGAGATCATTCAGACCGCTCTGGATCTCTGTGCGTTTTACAGCGATGCCGCAACAGGCAACCCTGTCCGCATCCACATGTCCTGCGGGGATAAAATAGATGTTTATAAGGTTATTGCCCGGGATTGCAAAAAGCTCAGAGAGAAAATGCTGCTCAGATAACTGACCGCATCGCATCCGCGGGTTTGAGCTTGGTCGCGATATAGGAAGGATAGATCCCACCCAGACCGGAAAGAATTACTCCAGCGGCAAACGAACCACCCAGCCAGAGCATCAACGATCCCATGTCTGCTTTGGAAAAGACTGCGAATCCGTCGGAAAGAACGTATTGAACTGCGCTGAAAAGAAATCCAACAACTACACCGGTAATTGAGCCGAGAATACCGAGAAAGATACATTCAATCAGGTAAAGCTCTACAATAAAAATATCCAAAGCGCCCAGGCATTTCATGGTTCCGATCTCCCGGAAACGTTCCGTTACCGACATAAGCAGCGAATTGGTAATTCCAAGAATCGACACCAGAAGCGACAGGCTGATCAGCCATGTATCTGTTGCCGTAATCTGTGTCGTATCAATTTCCTGATTTTGAAGCGTCTGAGCCGCTATGTTAAAGTACCGGGCCGTTACCACGGAAACCAGAAAGGCAATACCCAGTGTGATACCCAATGACGTAACAATTGAGCGTCCCAGGCGCACGCGTACGTTTTTATAGCTGATAGACATGGCCTTGGAAAAGGGAAGATGGATCTGCTTGCCGATCTTTTTGTGATCCTGTACGATCTTGTTCTGCCAATTGTCTGATTTTTGTTTATGATCCATGGCAAATCCGCTTTCTTAAAAAGGAAGCTGGAAAATACTCTTTGACAGAAAAATAATGCCCACAAAAAACATGGATACCAGTCCCATACCGCATGCAAAACCTGCGGAAAGAACCGGCGCGTAATATCGCCACTGCTTGCCCATCTTTCTGTAAAAATAATACCGGCCGACCAACGCTCCCAGCAGTCGAGGCACAAAAATATGCGGCATGGTTTGATTCAACCCCTGAACCGCACCATAGACAAAGAGAACCGGAAGACCCATCAGTGTAAAAGTAACAAATGATACCAGTCCAAGTATTGCACCGGCTCCCAGATACCAGAAATTCAATGCTTCGTAAAAGGGACTGTAGCCGCCCACAGTGGATGAATAGATCAGGCATTGGTTCATGGCCCTTAATTCCCACATCTTCTGCGTAAAAGGATAGATGGATGAAGGAATGGGAGCCAGCCGCCAGAGAAACTCCATAAAAATCACTGATGAAACAAACACACAGGGAATAATGCACATTTCCGCTTTCCAGACGCTCTTGAATTTGGTACCGAGCAATTCACATTTTCTGTACAAAACGGTTGCATAGCCATAGTCGTGCATTGGAAGCGGAACAAACCAGATATCCACCCCCACGTACCCGCTGAGAATAAAGGCAACCTCCTTGACCATGGGTATCTGAAGTGCTTTTCCAGCCATACCCTCCAGCCGCGCCGTTACATAGGAGACAAAAGGGGTATAGACAAAGCCGAAGAAAATCAGAATCCATATGGGAAAATCCCATCCCACCAGATATTCGGCCATAACAATGTACGCAACCGTACTGATAAAATAGACTAAAATAATCACCCAAAAGGGTATGTCTCCCCTCTTCTTCAAAACCGACGGATCGAATCCAGTGACTCCTTTGTCCGATTTAACATCGGATGCTTTCAATCTGAACAGGTAGTAAATTCCCACAATTGCAATGGCAATGGATATGCCGATTGAGAAACTCAGATAAAAATCCATTCGGTTCAGAAACAGGGTTTCTACCGTCAGATTTCCCTTTTCCCAGGAGTGCAGTATCTCGCATTTTTGAAGAATAGGGTTGGCGACAAATGTAATAACTACACCAGCCAGCATGCCCATGACCGCGAAAAAGGGAACAACCATACCAAGAAAGAACTGTCCCAGATCAAAAGACATACCTGTGGCAACCGCAGGCAGAATATTCTCGGTCTTATCCGTAAAGTCCGCCCATGGAATTGGAATCAGGTGAACCGGTTCCTGAAGCAGAGCCCCGGTTATAGTGGGTATCCCCATATACAAAGTTCCGAATGCCATACCGATCGCTGCACCAATGGCGAAAATTCTCCAGCGCCAACTTTCCTCACCACTTGAGGATTCGGCCAGCGCAGTCAGCCCCATTGCACCCAAAGGCGCCATAGGAAAGGGCAGCTGTTCGTAGTCACTGGTAATCCGGAAGAGACCGTATCCCAATATCAGGTTGTCCAGCCGGCCGACCATGATCTTGAAAAGCCAGATCAGCAGAGCACCGAGCCAGGCCTTGTGCAGAAATGTCCTCTGCGCCAAAACCTCTGGATCCGTGGGAGCCACCCAGGATGGAAGGTTTTCAACAATACCCATGGCCTTGGCGGGCTCAGACTGGGCCAGAAACTGGAAAAAAAGCAGGTGATCAAAGGGCGCGAGAAATGTGCCTCCCGCGATATAAAAAAGAATAAAAATATCCGCTCTTCCCAGAGTGCTGCGTGCCCGTTTAGCTACTTCAATAAAGAGAATCACGGTAACCCATGTAGCCGCCGGTCCGATTCCATGACCGGCAACCAGCCGCATGTAGAGGGCTCCGGGCATCATTACAAAACAGGCAAAGAGAAGCCCCAGGACCGAACGCCAGGTAAAGCCGTCCTCATACTCCCCGGGGGGCTTCATCAAGTCCCTGTATTCCTGTATTTCCTTGTCGTCATGTATGGCCATTTACGTATCCTGTTAACCGGTAACTACGCGTTCTCCTCTTGCGCATGCTCTTTCGAAAGTCCGAGTTCCGTCAGCCCCTGTTTGTGATAATCATCCACCACTTCAGGCAAAAGGGTTCGCCAGATCAGAAATTGTTTTCGAATATTCTTCAAAAATGAACGATTGGTCCGTTTCCATGAAGAAGTCTGACCTGATATCTTGTCCAGAATAATATTTATTTCATAAATTCCCTTAATATCCGATGGTTTACAGGTCAGCTTAAAAAACTGACTGACACCCAGATCAAAGGGAGCAAGCCATATTGTTGACTGAATACCAAAGGCCTCTTCGCCTTCGGAAAAAACCTCAGGATTACCGCTGGAAAAAACCCCCAGCGAACTGTCTGTATGATTAAGAAAATGCTCTTTGACAAATATACATATTCCGATCACCTCATGCTTGGGCAGGGTAAAGGGAAATTCAATATCATACCGGTCATCCACGGGTTCGGGTATCTTCCACTCTCGCTGCAGACCCGGATTAGCGCTTTCGGAAGCAACCTTGGCCGGATAAAGTGCGCTGAGAACAACCACAATCATGATCACCAGAATGGTGATCATTGCGCTGATGGACGAATAATTCATGGAAATTCCCAACAAGTCTGCCTGAACTCCCATCTCCGTCAATATATTGATAGCTTTGGCCACCACTTGCGAGACCAAATACCCTCCCATTCCGCCAAGAATAGCAAACACAAATGCTTCAGCTAAAAATAACAGTCCAACATGAAGCGGTGCGAGACCAACGGACGTATAGGTAAAAATTTCTTCACCGCGTTCATAGACGGCTCCAAGCATTGTATTAAAGACAATCAGAGCGCCGATCAACAAAGGGATAATCAGCTTTTGAGCCTGTTCAGCTGATGTGAATCCAAGACTGGAAAAAAGAGCTATTCCATTTTCAAGACCTGCGTACAAAATAAACCGGGTACGTTTTGCCAGACGCACAGCTTCTTCCTTGACCTTTGTTGCGTCATTCGGTTTGATGGCAATACTGCTGTAATAACCACGCATCTTCTTGGCCAGCGAATAGGGAATAATCCCAATTTGAGACGCGCCGATATGCTCGTACGTCTTTTCTGCGGCAGCCTGTGCCATGATATCGCCGGTCTGCGTTCCCTGAGCCGCGGTCCGGCGTTCTTCTTGGGCATCCGTAAAATCAACAGGGGTCAGAGGTTCACTTTTCAAGGATTTCAGATCGTTCAACCGGTCATGATCAAATCCGCCCAGCACCTTGACTTTCAGTCCCATGACATTCACATAATCATTGGGTTTGACCAAGACTTCTTCCATGATCTCATTGGGCAGAAAACAGACATTCTCTCCGTTCTTGAATGCAGCCCAATCGCCGCTGCAGATGTCGGATATATTCGTTACCGTATCCTCACAGGGAAGAATACCCAGAAATCCCCGCACAATCGTGGAACGACTACTGTCTTTTTCCGATATAACATTGATGGATTTCAATTGCTTTTCACTGGGCCTGGCACTGACCCATATTCTCGGGGAAACGGTGCAGTCCTCCTTATACACATCCTTAAGAAATGCATAGACCTTTTCTTCGATGGGCTTCCAGCCCGTCTCACGCAGAAGGATCCCCTGATACGGAGGTGCCTCGTAACTCACCCAGCGCTGCTGTTCTTTGAGAGCGTTCTTGAAGGATGCAAAGCACATCACACTGAAGGTCAGAATAATCAGGGTGATTGCCGTAATTCCGGTTCGAACCCTGCGGCGCCTCATATTGGAAATACCAATCTGCACCACGGCCAGGGCGGTTCCGGCTCGCTTGATGTCCGTGCTGTGTACGGTTGCCGCAACACCGTGCATGCGCTTGACTTCTTCTTCAAATTTGCGGAAAAGGATATAGATCACCAGCGAAGACATGGTCAGCAGTGCAAAGGCGAGTATAATAATCATGGGGGTCATGGTCAGCTGAAATGCCGGATGCACGAAATAAAGCAGCATAAAGATCGAGCCAAAGAAAAGCAGAAAGGAGATAATCCGGGTATACACATTTCGTGCCGCAATAAAGAGCCGTTCCAGAATAAAGGCAAAAGGCAGGGCAATCAACAGCAGAATAATCACAGCCTTGACTACATCATTGGATGTCTTAATAACACCAGGATATACTCTTCGTTCAAAGGCCCAGGCATTCATGGCTTCAATATACGCCTTGTCATATTCTTTCTTTTCATACGCCTTGAGCGCTTCATCCAGGTGGGTTTTGGAACCTGCATGCAGTTCATCCAGAAATGTACTGGTCACATTCCGTTTACGCAAGTTCGATATTCTGTACTCATCCAGACACCACATGTTGGAAGCGGCTTCCAGTGGAATAAAACGGTCAAAATGCCTGGCAGGCGAATATCCTGTTCCGTGAGCCAGCGGAGTCTTACCGTTTATCAGCTTTTTCGGATTCTTCAAGTCATTATTCAGAAGCAGGATATGGTTGTCAAACGCGCCCTTGGCTCCTACGACCTTGATTTTATCGTTCGCATTAACAGACGGTATAAATACAGTTGCAACGCCCGATTCTGTGGATGCGTAATACCGGGGGGGGGTAGTGTTCCGAACAGAACTGATGGCCCGAATCGTGTTCATGTACTGAAAATACAGCGGATCAAAGAATCCGCAAAAGGAAAGACCGTTTGCCTCAAAGAGAACGGTTTTGACAACACTCGATCCATTAACCGAAACATTGACCTTACTGCTGCCCGGTGCTTCACCGCAGGAATCCGGCACCTTGTACAGAATTCCATTCTCATCATAAGCAAAGGGTTCACACGCATAACTGGAGCCGTTCTTGAGTCCGGGAATCCGATATTCTCCGAGCACATTAGAGACAACCACCTGGCTTTCGAGAATCCCAAACATCTCATCTCCCAGAACCGCTTGATCAGCCGCTGGTCGGCAGACCACTACCGCATGTGACACACCACTCTTAGGTGTGGCCGATGTTCCGGAAACCGCAACAACACGCCCCTTGATATATCCGGATTGAGCCCTTTCCGTTGTATATGTGACATCTTCGTTATTCAGAAGTACATCTGTAATTTCAGGAACAAATTCCGCCTGCTTCATAAAATTATTCACCCGGATATTTTCCAGCGTATCCGAGGGTGAGCATTCATGATACCGAAAATCATCTACTGTTGCTACGGCCAGCCCGTAATAACCGTGCGTAACAAAATCCTCAACTCCAAACGAAACCTTAAACGGAACAAAGTCCTTCCAGGACCGGGTGCCGATAATGGTATTTTCTTCAAATACGGTTTTGTCCAGTGTTAACTTCTCAAGCTGTGTATTTACCTCTTTTACCACTGTGAAGAGCCGCTGCCTGACTTCGCCTTTGTTGAGAAAACCATCGCAGAAAAGCCCAAATCGGTTGTTACCTGAAGAAAGTTTGAGTTCAAAACAAAAGATATTGGATACATTCCTTTTGTCGGCAATCCACGATACCCTCTGATCCTTTTTATTTTTCTTTACTTTGAACTCAAGTTCGGCCTTGAGCTGCTTGTTGGTATCCAGTGCCATACTCGCAAGTTTGCGAAAGGCACGTTGCTCCTCAACAATATCTTCTCTGCGTTTTTTCGCTTCTTCTTTCTTCCCTGTATCTTCAAGTTTTTTGGCCTTTGTTTCTCTCTCATCCCAGTCAAAATTGGGAACTTCCAGCCGTACGGTATTAATTGCGCTGATTTTCCGTGAAAGACTCTTAATTTTATTTTCATCCTCTTCGGTCCGTTTTTCTTCGGGCTTCAGTCGAAGCTTGGCAATCTGCTTGCTTAGCTCATCCGACCATTTCCCGGCTTCATCTTTAATTTTTTGTTCAAGACTGAACGTCTCGTCACCGGATTTTTCAAACGGTTTTTCCTGCTGAAGGCAATGGATGACCGTATCCAGCCTCTCCAGTTCCCTGTTCAGCTCAACCAAAACAGCGGATGCCGAAAGATCCTCCGTATTCCACCCCCTGCGCAGCCGTTTCTGCCACACGGTCCACAAAAAATTCCGGATGCCGGCGTACCGCTGGCCATTACCTGACGTAAAGAGAAAAAGAACATTGCGGTTTGTATTTTCCTTGCTCAGACGACGCGCCAATTCCAGAAGCAGTCCGGAATTCATGGCATTCACACCGCCCGGAGCCAAGTCCGGTACCAGACTGAAGGCGTCGTATTCAGCCGTAATAACAATCAGATCCTTGTTAAGCTTGTCCCTGAACGCTTGCTGCTTTTCCTTACACTTTTTCAGTTCTTCGTTAATCTGTTCCAGTTCTTTTTCAATTTTTTCCAGTCTGGCGTTATCAGGTTTTTCACTGGAAGTGATATTGTCTTGCTCGATCTCAAGCTCAAATCGTTTCTTCGGAAGCTCGTACTCTTCTTTTTTCTGAAGCGCAAGAAGTTCCTTCCATACCGCAGCCGGATTCCCCTTAAACGCATATACATTTTCTGTGATCCGGTTTTCCCATCTCACATTGGAGCGCAGATTAATCTTCTTGCCCTGATTGGCTTCAATGAACTTCGCGATTGCTTGATGTTGAATATAAAATCTGGGGAAGTCCAGAAACTGAGAGACCATCTTCTTTCTGAACTCAAAGAAATCCGCTGGTTCCTTTTCAACAAACACCACGACCGCGGCGCCAAGCATGACTGCATTCCGCCAGTTATAACCGGAGTCCATGTCCATAAAAACAATACTGTTCTTTACCGTTCGGCCGTTGAAATCAGCGAATTCCCCTTTTCTCGCGTAAATAAATTCTCCATCCAGACCTTGATTGCTGAATGAACAGGTCTGCGTTCCATTGGGCCACAATGGAAAAAGGGAAACCTCTTCGCCGCCCGAAAGCGTCAGCACACACTGCCGGGTTTTCGGAACCGTAATTTTATATGGCAGCTTTTCCGCCATTTCATATCCGAATCCCTTGAGTTGTTCATGGATATACGCCGCCGCATCTGTACAGCCTTTCCTGCCCGCAAGCCTGTTTTTGAATTCCATCAGCCGGCTGGCATGCTTGAGCACATTATCCTGCAACGTACTTTTTGCATTTGCCGCGGGAGATTTTTCCTGACCGTAGGATGCAAGAAGAAATGAGAAAAAGAAAAGTAGAAATAAAGCAATCAGCTTACGATGTTTTGTCGGCATTCGATGTACATGATAAAAATTCACACTTAATTGTCGTCTACACATAAGGTTGTACTATTATAGCAAAAAAAAAACCAGTGCAATAAAAAAATAAAATCCCTGCTGTTACAAAATCCCGCTCCCCCGGAAAGGCCCTCCTCAACCACATCAATCCTGCTCAGACAGACCGAATTTTTTAATCAGGATTTGATATATCGTCTGCTTAAGCATTTTGATATCCTGCTTCGCTCCAGTCTCAATCCGCAGGCTGGTTGCGGTCGAACGCAACTCTGCCGGAAAATCCATGGGGCCCAAGTTGACATTCAACCCGAGCCCCACAGCCATCATCCCGCCAGCCCCTGCGCTCTCGGCAAGCACTCCGCAGATTTTACGTCCATTGGTCAATAAATCATTGGGTGCCTTGACCGTAACTTTTAATTCCGGAATGTGTTTTCCAATCGTCTCATAGACGGACTGAACCGCGTAATCCGTATACAGCCGGGTTTTTTCCTGAATAAAAACCGGCGGCACCACCACGGTCATCCAGAGACCGCCACGGGGAGATTCCCACGTTCTGCCGTAGCTGCCTCTGCCGCCGGTCTGCACATCTGCTGAAACGGCAATCCACGGACCATGCCCCTGGGCACACAAACGAGCAGCCTCCCGGTTGGTCGAATCAATCTCAGTGTAGTGGAAAAATCGCGGTTCCATACGAAAGACATCATGCCTTTTCAGACACCCGGTGACAGCCCGGCTCCATCAACGCGAGAAACTGCGGATCCATATCCGCCTTGATCTTCTCGCTGTCCCATCCGTCTCCCTTGCCGTAGAACTTTTTCAGAACCTGCCTGCCGCAGTCACAGGTAAACTCGATTCCGCAGGTATCCGCACTGTCGCAGAAAAGGATATCCGGTTTGTTCGGAAAAATTTCCTGTGCAAAATAGGCAGCCATATCCTTTGCCTTGAAATAAAGCACCTCTGCCTGGCCGAACTTGCCGGTCTTCATCAGACCGGATTTTTCCATTTCCTCAATCGCCTTGGTCTGTCGCGAAGGCTGCGCGTAAAAATCCCGGTGAAGGGTTGGGGACCAGGTAAAGTTGACAAACCGCCGCACACCATCCACCTCAACGGCTCCGGTTCCGCCGAAGTATTCTCCGAGCCTGGGAAGAAAGAGTGTTTCATAGGCATGAAGAGAAGTATTGCTTTCCAGAATACGTCCGATAAAGAGAATGTATCCATCCAGGCCGACCGTCTTGGCGAATGCGTTCTGAATACCGACCGGTTCGCTATCCGGTGCGTGACCGCCGGTCAGGTATTCGGCCTCTGCTCCGATCGCGGCCGTGGAATGCGTAGGGTGCATACTCCGCACTGACCGGTCATCCCACACCACCGCCTGCGTCATGGCGCCCACCTTGGAGGGGCTTGTCTCCGGTCGGTAAAACCCATCATCAACCAGAACCGTACGTTTATTCCCGTCCGGCCCCTCTTCTCTCGCCTTTCGAAGCTGTTCCGGCATATATCCGCCCACATAGTACCCGGAATGCGTGGGCACAAAGAGCGTCCCGTCCGGTCCGAGCCCTTCCACAAAACCATTGATAATGGTCTTGGCCATGGGCCGAAGCCCTCGCTCCTTTTCCGCGTCTGAGAGCGGAGAGCGCTCTACGGGTCCGACTTTGGATACATTGGAATGGACACCTGCCACACTGCCTTCCAGTCCGAGATTTCTTATGCAGTCCGCGAGTTCGGTTACTGTGGTCCTTGCCATAACAGCCCTTTCCATTTGTCAAAAAGAGTAAAAAAGGCCTGCGCGTACTCAGACGGCAGGCCTTTTAAGGTTCCAATCAGTTCTTACTTGCCTTCGCAGTTGGAGAGGATCCAGTCCCATCTCCTGTCCACCTGTTCCTGCAGCTCATCAACAATGTAGAGGTTCTCTTCCTTCTGAAGATGCTTGAAACGCCCCTGCGCAAACAGGTAATCCTTGATAGGCTTTTTTTCCTTGGGTTTGTAGTTGAGCGTCCATTCGCCGTTCTCCACCTCAAAGAGCGGCCATACACAGCAGTCTGCCGCATCCTTGCCGACCTCAATCGAACGCTCCATGGGAATCCGCCAGCCGCGGTTACATGACGCGTAGATATTCATGAACGCGGGGCCTTCAATGGCCAGAGCCTTTTCCACCTTGCGCATCAGGTCCACCGGATTGTGCGGTGATGCCTGGGCCACATACGGAATTCCGTGCGCAATCATCACATGGGTCAGGTCCTTCTTGTGCTCACCCTTACCCTGGCGAACCTTGCCGGCCTGACTGGTATTGGTATGCGCACCCTTGGGTGTGGAACTGGAACGCTGAATACCCGTATTCATGTATGCTTCATTGTCATAGCAGACATAAAGCATATTATGGCCGCGCTCCATGGCTCCGGAAAGACTCTGAAAACCAATGTCATAGGTTCCGCCGTCACCGCCGAAGGCGATGAAATTCATCTTTCGGTTGATCTTTCCCTTGCGCTTGAGCGCCCGATACGCGGTTTCAACGCCGCTCATGGTCGCGGCGGAATTTTCAAATGCATTATGAATATAGGAAACCTTCCAGGCTGTATCTGGAAAAATCGTGGTGGAAACTTCCATACACCCGGTGGCAAAGGAAACCACCGTGTCCGGACCGGCAGCACGCATCACCTGTCTGAGGATAATCGGACCGGCACAGCCGGCGCATGCCCTGTGTCCGCCTGAAAGCAATTCAGGCCGTTTTACAGCTTCTTTTAAGGTAATTGCCATTAGTCTCGTACTCCTACAAAATCAACCAGTTTATCCGTTTTGCCCTTGTCCGCGATCTTCACCAATTTGTCAAATACTTCTTCAATATGTTTTTCAGGAACATCCCGGCCTCCAAGCCCGTAGATATAATCGGAAAAAACCAGGTCCGTGTTATACGCAGCACAGCGCAGTTCCAGAAAAAGCGGTCCAGCCTGCGCACCAAAAGCAATCGACCGGTCCATTACACCAATGGCCGAAATATCCTTCAGGGCTTCAACAATCTCATCTGCGGGAAACGGACGAAACATCCGGATCTTTAGCATACCGGCCTTGACCCCCTTGCTGCGCATATTGTCAACAGCAGTGCGCGCTGTGCCGGCTGCGGATCCGAGAATCACCACAGCCACATCCGCGTCATCCAGCATATATTCTTCAAAAAAACCGTATTCCCTGCCGCTCAGCTCCTTATATTCAGCCGCGACCTCCTTGACCACGGTCGGCACCCGGGTCGTGGCCTCGTACTGAGCGCGTTTGTGCTCAAAGTAAAAATCCTGAAGGTCAAGGGGGCCGACTGTAATCGGGTTTTTCTCGAGCAGGCTGTACGGCGGATTGTATTCACCGACAAAATCCTTTACATCTTGATCATTCTTGAACACATCCAGCGTTTCCATAGTATGACTGAGAATAAACCCGTCCAGAGTCGCCATTGCAGGAAGCAGAATATCCTTGTGCTCGGCAATCCGGAAAGCCTGAATCACATTGTCATAGGCTTCCTGCGCGTTTTCGGAAAAGAGTTGAATCCAGCCCGCGTCCCGCGCGCCCATGGTATCGGAATGGTCGCAGTGGATATTGATATTTCCGGACAGCGCCCGGTTGACTTCGGGCATGACAATGGGCAGACGCAGCGAAGAAGCGATGTAGAGAATCTCCCACATCAGGGCAAGTCCGTTGGCTGCCGTGGCGGTAATGGCCCGCGCTCCGGCTGCCGCGGCGCCGACCGTAGCGCTCATGGCCGAATGCTCGGATTCCACATTGATCAGTTCCGTATCCACGTCGCCGTCAGCAACATACTGGGAAAACTTGTGCATCAACTCCGTCTGCGGAGTAATCGGAAAGACAGCGGCAACATCGGGATTGACCTGCTTGAGGGCCATTGCCGCCGAGTCATTTGCAGTTAAAGCGATTCGTTCGTTCATGGAATATCCCTTTGCTCAAAATTATTTGGATTCAATCTCCATTGAAATGGCCTGGACCTTGTCCGGACATTCATGGGCGCAGATGCCGCAACCTTTGCAGTAATCGTAGTCAATCCCAACAATCTTTCCGTCTTTTTCCTTGATCGCAGAATCCGGACACATAAAGAAACAACGCAGGCAGTTAATGCATTTTTCTCCGTCCCAAACCGGTCTCTGAGCGCGCCAGGCGCCGGTCTTGGTTACAACACTGGTACCGCCTTCATTAATAATCCCGCCGATCGGTAAATTTTTCCAACCTTCGTCTTGCTTAATCATTCTACTGTTACCTCCTCAAAAGCCCGTTGAACAGCCTTGATATTTCCCTGCACGATCTTTTCCCCGAACTTCTTTTCAAATTTGTGCCGGATATCATCCTCCAGCGTTTCCAGCTTGAGAATATCTGAAACCTTGACCAGCGCGCCCATCATCGGTGTATTCGGAATCTGGCGGCCGATCTCCTCGCGGGAAATCGTGTTTGCGTCCACAGTTGCCACTTTCACGCCTTTGGGCATTTTCACCGATGCCTTAACTTCTGCCGGTGTCTCGGGCGTATTCAGAAGCAAAATCCCGTCCGACTCAATTCCCTCGCACACATCCACAACATCCAACAGTGTGACATCGAGCACCACAACAATATCCGGATTCGCGATATTGCAGTGCGAACTGATCTTGCCGTCGCTGATTCGCGTGTATCCCTTGATGGGAGCGCCCATCCGTTCGGGACCGTATTCCGGAAACCCCTGGGAAAACTTGCCTTCCTTGAGCACAACCTGGGCCACCAGGGTCGCGGCTGTCTTAGCGCCCTGCCCGCCCCTTCCATGCCAGCGAATTTCCTTCATATTATTTTTCTTCTCTGTCATAGTTTCTTCTCTCAAAAAAAGTTAGATTTGATATTGGATAACCTCGGAGTAAAGAAAAACAGCGGTACAGCTTTAGGGAAAAATAGGCATTCAATTATATTCAAACCACGGGCAAGTCAAGAGAAAATCTCACCAGGGATTAAACCGTCCCATTCCAACCCCTTTGACACCCCATCTGCGGATTATTTTTCTGAAACAAACCTTTATTCTCCCTTTTCTCATTTACCCCCTCTGCCCCTGTCATGCTCTATGGTACTTGGTGCCGCTGGGTGCTCTGGCGGTGAATCGGGCTGACGGGTATCCGCGTGCAGACGGGTTCAAGGCTTTTCCCCTTTTTCACCTGCTGGATATCCCGGATGATTCGCTCGGCAAAGAGGTCTTCGTGGAGATCCATTGTGGTCAGGGCCGGAGAGAAAAACTCGCTCCAGTATAGATTGTCTGTTCCCACAACCCCGATGTCTTCGGGGATGCGCCGGCCCTGCTGCTGAATGATCTGCATGGCCTTAAGCGCAATGCTGTCGGAATAGCAGTAGTACGCGTCAGAGCTGTCAATCGTTTCCAGCACTGCAGTGCGGATATCCGGCTCGCCAAAGTAATCTTCCAGCTCAATGGTCTGATACCTGCCCGGTGTCTGCTCAAATACTTCCTGAAATCCGCCGAAGCGCTCGGATACGCTGCGCGCTGATGCCCTGGGAAAGAGCAGTGTGCTGTTCGAATAGTTATTTTCAATCAAAACCGCTGCTGCCAGCCGGCCGACAGATTGATCATCGCATTGATAGGCAGATACTCCCGGACCAGGCTCCCCTGACTGAACAGCAATTGCAGGGATGTTCATGGTATGCCTGCGAAGTACGTCAATCACAGATGGTATCTGTGTAATGACAACTTCCGGACCCAGGTCGCTCACACTTTTAATAAAACGGATTTCATCTGATGAGTTGTATACCATCTCAAAAACCTGAATTCCGCTGCTCAGACCCTTTTGCCGTATGGCCTGTGCCACATTTACAAAAAAGGATGTACCGATATTGGCTGTATGGTGATAGCCGGAAACGTAGAGGGCCACGGTTTCGGATTTTCGGCGTTTACGTCCGGTCACCCGGTATCCCATTTCCGCTGCACAGTCAAGCACCCGCTTTCGGGTTTCATCGGAAATCCGAACATCGGTTCTACTGTTGAGGATACAGGAAACCGCAGACTGGGAAATCCCGCATTGTCCGGCAATGTCTTTTAAAGTAACTTTCTTAGTGTACATAATCGCAGTTGTCCCGAAACAGCTCCACCATATACCTGTAGGAATCCAGACTCACACCCGGGCTGATGGAATGATCGGAATGCAGCACATACGGAATCCGGTTGCGTGTGACACCGTCCAGCTTTGTCAGCACCTCCTCGCGGATCGTATCCCGGTCATTGGTTTCCAGCGCCTGGATATCGATGTTGCCCATGAACGAGATCCTGCCCGCATATTCCTGACCCAGGTCCACAACATTCATTCCGGTCTTGGCCTCCATGGGCTGAAGGCAGTCAAAGCCTGCCTCAATAATTGCGGGAATGTGCGGCTCGATATTACCGCAGGTATGAATGATTACCGGTATATCATAACTGTGAATAAAATCCACGAGTTTTTTATGATGCGGCAGAATCATTTCCCGATGCAACTCCGGTGAGATAAAGGACGCGTTGGTATATCCCAGGTCTTCGTATAAGAAAAATCCGTCTGCTGTACCCACCTCTGAAAACAAATACTCCAGATGCTGGATATAAAAATCCGTGATCACGGTGCAGAAGTCCTCAATCCAGGCTTTGTTCAGGAGGATGTTTTCCAGCATGACTACATCCCCCATGCTCGCGCGCATGATTTCAAAGATAAAGAGATTGCCCAGGACTGCGAAACGATCCTCTTTTGCAGCATTTTCAACTTTCTGACGAAGTTCATTCAGGTCACCGAACCGGTCTTTGTTGAGACTGAGAAAGTTATCCCGAAATTCCTTTTTCCATATCTCTTCAGATGTCAGAGCAAATCCAAGATGCTCGGGTGTGCCAGCCTTATCTTTCCAGAAGCGAAGCAGGGTTCCCCAGCCGTTTCGCATGGTTCGGGTCTCTTCAGTCTCCTCAACAAGTTCGTTTTCTTCCAGCACCCGGCCCTGCGTATTGAACCATCCGCCCAGCTGGTAAATATCGAGATTGAAATACTCCGTAAACGTGGCCTCCTCGGGATAGCCATCATCTGTCCAGCGGTTTTGGAGAAGGTGCGGCCAGAAATGCTCGTGAATACCACACCGATCCGGACACTCTTTGTCTTTGACAATCGCCTTGATGATCTCTCGTGAAGTCATCGCCTCTCTCCAGAAATGGAAGAAAATGTATACCCGCTGCCAGACTGCTAATATTTTAGTAAATATTTAGCAGGCTGTCAAGAAAAACCTGAGAATCCTTCGTTTACACGTCAATTCAAAAATTGCCTTACAAAGGCCAGGGCATTTCTGGATGCCCATCCGGACCAGCCGCCGCTTGTAACCATCAAATCATGGAACGAATGGACCGAAGGCAGCTATCTGCTGCCGGATAAGACGTGGGGATATCAGTACCTCGAAGCCGTCAGGGATGTCTTTATGTAAACCAGCTGTTGCTGGCGGTATTGCTGCTCCACGCCCCCCCCAACCGGATCAGCGAACCCCCCCCTCTATGTCGGCATGCCAGCTCTACGGAATGCGGGAGGGTTACTGTGCATTTGTAAAGACCAGTATCCAGAGTTGCGGGGAGGCGGAGCGTATGCCCGTAAAGGGTACAACCTGAAAGACAATCCTGTCACCTGTCTTGTTCCAGTCAAAATCGGATACAACATATCGTATTACATCCTTCTTACTGTTGAAGTTTGTCAGCTGAATAACGCTGTCATCTCGCTTGAGATAGAGCTCTGTACGTAGCGTAAGCGCTCTTGACCCCGGAGCGCGCCACGTCTTATCACCCCTGCTGGATATAAATGCAAACGCCTGTCCGGATGGAGAGAACGAGCCGTGTTCATCCCAGGTATGCGGGCTGTGAATCAACTTCTTCACATTGTTTCCGTCGCTGTCACAGATGTAAATATCGTCAACATACGGTTTACCCTTTGAGGTAAATGAATAAACAATACGACCGTCATCAGTAAACCCATGCGTTTCATAAAACCCGTTTTTGTTCGGCTGCAGGATTCTGTGGTTGGAGAGCATGTTTTTTCCAGATCTGGAACTGTCAAAATCTGCAACATGTATACTCCAGCCGTCCCAGTGGTTGTCATCACAGCCCCCAAGGTTTCGCTTTTTGATCCAGTACTTTGGTTTGCCGGATTGAGACCGCCGTGCAAAAACAATTCGACTTCCGTCCCTGTTAAAGTGGGGATGCAGAGCTGCATGGTTAAGCGGAGAGAACCATATCCGCTGGGCTCCGGTTCCGTTTCTTTTGATCAGCCAAAGATCATTGTTGAAACCCCATGCCATATGATTGAGCAGTCTGTGTCCGGAGTTGCTGTTTTCCGCCTGAAAAACAATATGCTCACCATCCGGATGCCATGCCGGCTGTCCGATAAAACCTTTCGGCACCTCTGTATTGCGGGTAAGGCATTTCTTACCGCTGCCGTCAGGCTGAATTACAAAGAGGTCGGTGTTGCCTGAGACCATATCTGTGATAGCGTCATATGCAATCAGATTGTGTTTCACGCCTTTATACCAGTCAACGCGGCCGCCCCTGCTCTCAAGCTTGACAGGTTTCCATCTTATTTCAGCCGGTGCATCTTCGACGAAAGACAGACTCCAGCTCGAGACAAACAACACCAGCAATGCGGTCAAGTGGTAATTGCGCTGGATCCCATCTTTCATTTTCAACAGTCAAATCCTTATCCATTCCAGTTCATCAGGTTTTGTCTATTGAATAAATACCCCGTAGCCCCCGGAAAGTTTCACTTTTCTAAAAAACAAGAAACCCGGCTGTCAATCCGTTCATCATTATACATACCCTTATTGCACATCAATGACATTTGTGTACTGACATCGGGTCGACAGTCTCCTGGCTTTGCGCTGCGGTTTCTGCAAAGTGAACTGCCTGGAATATACATAATGTCGTGTAATATTAACACTACAACGTAAAAAATATTGTCCTTCGTTTCCGTTTCCATTCGTTTCTCGACCGTTTTATTCACACTCAACGCTGATTTTTCTTTTTGACATCACCGGCAAAGAGATTACACTTCTCTGCATCAGGCAATGACAGAATCAGAAGAAGTGTTCAAATGGATTATTATGACAAGATACTCATATCGTAAGCCCGTATAAAAAGCACTGCACAGGATTGGAACGATCCAAAAATATTTTCTCATTTTTCTTTCTCTGAGCGTTGGTGAGGCTGGCTTTTGGTCTTTCGCCAGTGTAAACCCGTATCCGATGATACGAAAATCTGGCTGTTTTCTATTTTCCAAAGACATCCGTCCTTGGGTACAGCCAGCTGATTTAGACCGCATGTGAGACTGGCCCGGCCATGGGAAAAGGTCCAGGTTACACCACCGTTGGAGGTGATAAAGACTGCGGATTCATCTTCCACGATCGTACCTTCCAGGATCAATACTCCATGTTTAGCAGACGTGAACTCAAGCGTGCATGGCACAAAGAGCGGACTTTTTCGCGCGGTCTCAACCGGGATATTACTTCGGCGCCAGGTCTTTCCGCCATCAGAGGTCCGCAGCACAAACGGGCTTCCCGCACTCTCTGTTGTCCATGCCCCAGCAGCCCAGCCGCGTTTTTCATTCTGAAAAAAGATACTGAAGATAGTGCTGTTTCCGATCCCCGGCCCCATGCGCTTCCATGTTTTCCCCCCATCATTTGTCGCAAACATCGCAGACACAAGCGTAGCCGCATGGTTATAAAAAACGCCGCCTGCCCATGCCGTGTCTTTATCCAGAGCAAAGATGCTCCCAAGCGACAGTTCAGAACGTACGGCGCTTCGAAGAGGTTTTGGTTTCACAACAGCATTGTCATTCACTGCACATCCGCAGACCAGAACCAGCACTACAACGAAATACACCGATTGGGTTGTTCTCATGTCAACTCCTTTACGTACATATTCCGGAATACTCTTCTTCTTTTCAGGACCCAATCCTATTCTACCCTCTTGAATGTAACGTCAAATACAACAAGCAGAATGCTTGAACTCCAAACCACAACGCAGTCTAATCCTGATCTGAAAAAGTCACTTAAAAGAGGCAAATCAAAAAATAAAATTGCCAAGGTTATCCTCCTTTTGACAGTCTCGTAAAATCAGCCTGAACACAAGGGCAGCATTAGCAATCTGGAAAAAGCTGCTGCGAAACAGCATGCTAAACCAATCAGGATAATCGTACAAATTTTTATCAGCAGACGGGCATGTCGCTGCTGCATTCTTCGCTGAACAAAAAAAAGGCCTGTAAAAATGGTCGCCAGCAGCGGTCCGAACACAAGCGGGGATGCCAGTACGTGTCCTGCCTTGTAGACATTGACAGCCCAGCGCCGGTGGCGGAGCAGATACGGATGATCCAGCGATCCCCAGAACTGCGTAACCGTTCCGCTGTGGCAGAGTCTGTATAAAACGAATACTGCGGCACCGCTTACCAGAAGCAGCAGGATATATGTCGGGATGTCTCCTCTGGGCAGACGCTGTTGAAGTTCTGCAATCTTTTCGTCAACCGTTTCAAGCCTTGCCTGATGATCCGGCTCCGGATCGGATACCGCTTCAAGAGCCTTCTTCTGGCTGAGAGCGCTGTTCAGCTTGAAACGAAGCCTCCTTTCCAACCGTTCCCGTTTCCGCTCGCCGAACAGGTCGTTTTCATGAAAGAAGATTCGTAAGATACGGTTCATGATTTGTTTCGTTTCAGAAGTTTTGCCCGTTCCGATGAGAAATTGGCCAGTATCTGCTAGTACTGCAGTCACCCCAACGACTGTTTCTTTTCGGATATCTTTTCCAGCAGCAGCACGGTGATCAGACCGATGCCCACAACGATGACAGCCGACCCGGTCTGGGGCGGGTTTCCGGTAGCCTGTTCAAAGGTCCAGGGCATGAGTCGTTGTGTGATAACTCTGTTCTCAATCTGTTTCCACGGCCAGACGATGTAAAGCGACCCAGCCATGAAACCGGTAAGAAATGCCAGTGTAATGTCTTTGTGCTGTGCATAGAGCCAGGACAGCAGGCGGGAGAAAATCATAATGCCCACACAGCATCCTGCGCCAAAGATTCCAATAGTACTTAGAGAAAAGTCCTTGATCGCGTCCATGATATGACCGTACATACCCAGAAGCAGGAGAATGAAGCTGCCGGATATGCCCGGTAGTACCCAGGCGCAGATGGCGATACATCCGGACAGAAAGATGTTGAGCGGGGTGGCGGTTGCTTGCGCAGGTGTCATTCCTGAAATGAACAGTGCGACTGTGATTCCCGAGGCAATGGAAAGAAACGCGGGCAGTTTCCAGATGCGGATCTGTCCTGCCACAAAGAGTACAGATGCGGCGATCAGTCCGAAGAAAAAGGACCAGATCAGGATCTCATGATGCTCAAGCAGGTATTTGACCACGCGGGCAAGGGTGAGGATGCTCACACCCATTCCGCTGAAAAGGATGACAAGAAATGTACCGTTGACATGATGCCAACATGCCTTTACCCCCTCGGCTCTGAGAACAGAGAGCGCTTTGAAATTCACGGATTTGATGGATTCGATGAGGGTGCGGTAGATGCCGGTGATAAAAGCGATGGTGCCGCCGGATACGCCCGGAATGACTTCAGCGATTCCCATGGCCACACCTTTGAGAAAAAGAAGCGGACCGGACTGCGAATCAGATTGGGTGTCAGTTTGCGGTTGATTCATTGGCGATCTCGGCCGAACGGCCGGTTTCACGGGCTCGTCCCTGTACGCCTGTTTCACTCTTCGCAAGGAATTCAATCAGCTCCTTGACTTCGTCAAAGTCTTTCTCTTTTCCGCCGTTCAGGTCTTCGATAGACTGGGAGATGCTTTTTTCTGACCGAAAAATGGTCCGGTAGGCAGTCTTGAGCGCGTCAATCACGTCTCTGCCCATTCCCTTGCGCTTAAGCCCTACGATATTCACGCCCCGGACTTTGGCCGGGATTCCCTCAACCAGCATGTACGGAGGAACATCACGGGAGACGCCGGCCTTCCCGCAAACAAAGGCATACCGCCCGATGGTGGCAAACTGGTGCACCGCGGCATGACCGCTGATGATGGCAAAGTCCTGAATACGGACATGGCCGGCCAGCCCGGAAAAGCTGGACATGATCACGTTGTCTTCAATAATGCAGTCGTGCCCCACATGGCAGTAACACATAATGAGGTTATTGTTTCCCACGGCAGTCTTCCCGCCGCCGAGTTCTGTTCCGCGGTGAACGGTAACATATTCACGGAACACATTCCGGTCACCAATAATGAGTTTGGTTTCTTCACCACTGAACTTGAGGTCTTGAGGGATGCCGCCGATCACGGCGCCGGAATGAACACGGTTTCCGCTGCCCATGCGGGTGAATTCCTTAACGGTCACGTTGTTATCCAGCACGGTATCATCGCCGATCACAGTATTTCCTTCAATCACAGAATACGGCCCCACAGTGACGTTTTTTCCCAGCTCAGCCCCCTTGTCTATGATTGCGGTTTGGTGAATACTCATATCTTCTCCTTGTCAACCATAATAAATTTGATCTCCGCCTGGGATGCAAGATCTTCTTTGACATAGCTTTTACAGCTGACCTTTCCACGCCGCGGTGAATCTTCCGGTGCCATGTGGATGATGTCCACCTCCATCCGCAGCTGATCACCGGGAACCACCGGTCTGCGCAATTTCACATTGTCCACCGAAACGAGCATGGGAATCTTGTCCTGGGTATTCTGGTTGGCGAGAAAGAGGATTCCCGCGGTCTGGGCCATGGCTTCAACCTGAAGCACACCCGGCATAATTGCCTTTTCCGGAAAATGCCCCTGAAAAAATCCCTCGGTGCAGGTCACGCTCTTAACGCCCAAGATCCGCTTCTTTTCCTCCATCTCAATGATGCGGTCCACCAGAAGAAAAGGGTATCGGTGGGGAAGGATCTTTTTAATGTCTTCGTATTCAAATACCACTCCGCTTCCTCCTATCTGTTTGCGTATTTTTTCAACAAGTTTAACATTGGAAGAATGCCCTGATTTGACAGCAATGATATGCATGTTTACATCCGCGTTAATCAGGAACAAGTCACCGATAAGGTCGAGAATTTTATGGCGGACCAGTTCATCCGGAAACCGCAGTTCATTATCCACCGGTTTGCTGCCATCCATGACCAGTGTGTTCTGTGTGGTGGATCCCTTGCCCAGTCCCTGCTTGCGGAGCGCTTCAACTTCGCTTCGCATGCAGAACGTCCGCGACGGTGCGATTTCTTTGGTAAAGGTTTCCGGGGTCAACTCAATGGACAGGTACTGGGTGCGCGGGTTGAGCTCTTCGTAGTCCAGGGTGTACGATATTTTCAGGGAACCTTCATGCGGCAGCGCGATCATGGAAACATCTCCCTGTTCATACTCAATGGGCTCCCGCAATTCATAGACGGGTGTATACGCTTTCTGCTCGACAATGCCCGCTTCCTGCAGCTTTTCCACAAAGGGCCGCGCACTGCCATCCATGCCCGGCATCTCTACGTTGTTGATTTCCAGAATCAGGTTGTCGATCTTGAGTCCCTTGATTGTGGCAATCACGTGTTCAATGGTCTGTACTTCAGCATTGCCTCCCTGAAGATCGTCGTGACTCATGGTGGTACGACGCGCCTTGTGCAGAACCTGACCCGAAGAGACATTGATTTCAATCCCGTTGTCAATATCCACCCGGCGCAGAATAATTCCGGTATCCGGTTCTGCAGGCAGAAAGTTCAGTATGGCGTTCTCTCCGGTATGCAGCCCGGTTCCTTCCACGCTGACTTTTTTCTCTATGGTCTGTTGTCGTCTCTGTTTCATTGCCTGGCCTTTTTTAACTGTTTCATAAATTCAGGAAGTTTTCGAACTGCAGCCAGTTCCCGCATGGTCCGTTTGTGATCTGCGGCATAGTAGCCTGAAACTCTTGATCCCGGCGGAACGGCCTTGGATACGCCGCTCTTGGCACCGATCAGGGAGTTGTCGCCAATCGTTGTATGACCGATCACTCCGACCTGCCCTGCGATGATCACGTTGTTTCCGATGGTGGTACTGCCGGAAATGCCGGTCTGAGAAACGATCACGGTATTTTCACCCACGCGCACGTTGTGCGCGATCTGAACCAGGTTATCGATCTTGGTTCCGCTGCCGATCACAGTACGGTCAAAGCGCGCCCGGTCGATGGTGCAGTTGGATCCGATTTCCACATCGTTTCCAATCTCCACAATACCGACCTGGGGTATCTTTTCCCGGATTCCGCTTGCCTGCTGCTCCAGAAAACCAAATCCATCGCTGCCGATAACGGTTCCGGCATGAATCACGCACCGATCACCCATCCGGCATCCGTCGTAAATAACCACTCCCGGAAAGATCCAGCAATCCCTTCCGATGAATACGTTTTCGCCGATATTCACATTGGCCTGAATCTGTGTTCCGCTACCCACAGCCGCATTTGCACCCACGGTTGTATTGGGTCCCACATAGGCGGCGGAATCAATCGCAGCGCTTTCATCCACCACAGCCGCTGCACAGATGCCGCTCTTTGTACGCCGATAATTCGGGTGCATGGCACTGACCACGGCGGTGAATCCCCGGGACGCATCCTCACACTGAACAACGGTCATGCCTTCGGGACACGCAGTCTCCTGCGGCACAATCACGATACCGGCACCGGTCTTTGCCAGCAGGGGCAGGTATTTCGGATTGGCCAGAAAGGAAACCGCATCCGCATCCGCATCTTCCAGTCCAGCCACTCTGCAAACATTCTTTTCTGGATCTCCCCGGAGCTCTCCTCCGGCGATTTCCGCTATCTGTCTGGCAGAATATTTTTCACTCATCGTCTTCCTTGCCGTCTTTCTTTGTCGCGGCTTTCTTTTTCAAATTTTCTTTATACAGTGTGTTCAGCATCTTAATAATATCATCTGTAATGTCATATTCTTTTTTATTGAAAATGACAATATTGGTAGCCGCCTGTCTGGCGATTTCCCCTTCGTTTACGAATTTGTCCGGGATCGTCTGGGACTTGAGAATCAGGTCAAATCCGTTTTTCCTCCCATAAATCTTAACGGCTTTGAGAATATCTTTATAGATTTCCGAGGTGTAATCCTTGTTCTGAATTTTTAACTGCTCCAGGTAGCGTTTCTGTCTGATCTTGTACCAGTCCTCCTTGTCCTGAATAAGCCTTTTAATCTCTTCCTTACGATTCGGCCCGGCGATCTTGTATTCCTTTGAGAGATTTTCCAGCTCTTTCTGGATTTCTTGCACTTCCTTTTTGATGGCTTCGATCTGCCCTTCAATTTTCTTTTTCAGTGAGATGGCATGAAGATATTCGTCTGAAACCCTGAAAACATCCACCACACCGATCTTAAGTTCTTTCTCATCCGCCCGCGCACTACGTCCACTAATTAAACCAAAGAATATGGCGGTACCGACAACCGCAAGTACTATAGAACTATTTTTTTTCTTTATCCAACGCATGGGTTTCCTCCTGAAATCATTAAAAGAATATGGATCCGAAATTAAAGGTAAATATCTGAATGTCGTCCTGATCCTTGCGTCGTACCGGCCGAGCCCAGTCAAAGGATATGGGAATCGGCGAAATCGGCAGTTTGACCTTTAAGCTCACACCAATCGAAACGCGATAGTCGTCCGGGTCATAATCCCTGATTCTGTCCCAGACATATCCTGCATCGGAAAAGAAACCAATTCGGAATTTATCCTGGTAGATGGGCATGGAATATTCAGCGGTTCCCAGCAGCCTGAAATTGCCACCCACCTTTGTTCCCTGATCTTCCGGACCCAGCTCCCGATACTCAAACCCTCTGACTGAATTCAGTCCGCCCGCAAACAGCCGTTCAAATACCGGTACACGTTTGCTGTCTGCAAATTCCTTTACATGAGTGGCGCGAACCCGGGCGCTGATTACGTGCTTGCCCCATTTCTCGATATCCGCCAGTGTAAAATACCCCTGAAGATCACCGGAAGTCTTAAAGAAATTCTCCGTTCCACCGAACGGACCGCCTGCAACCTTTTCATTCAGACTCACGAACCAGCCCTTTGTCGCAAAAAATCGGCTGTCGCGCTTATCATACGTAAGATTCGCGGTCATGCTGCTGATAATGCTTCGCCCCTCTTCTTCACGAATCAGCGGGGAACTGAACGATGAAACATCATCAATGTCAATCATTTCCCAGGAATAAATGCCTGTCAGCGACAAGTCTTTGACCAGCTCCCGGCCCAGCTTCAGATTGCCGCCGGTTCGGGATTCATCATACTGTGTATATTCGGACATCGTCTTGTAGATATCGAATCCGAACCAGATTCTTTTGTTAAAGAGCCAGGGTTCCATAAAGCTCAATGAGTAACTTTGACTCTTGGTTCCGGCACGTGCCCGCAGGGTTATGGACTGGCCGTCTCCCACAAAACCGTTTCCGGTAAAGAAGTCTTTGAGGCTGTCCGGCTTGTCTTTGATGTCAAAGTTTCTCTGCTGGATGGAAAAGGACCCCATGATGGTTTCAATCGTGCTGAAGCCCACTCCCATGTTAATCTGCCCCGTAGGCTGTTCCACCACAGCGATTTCCACATCCGCCATGCCGGGTATCCCGCCGGGTATTTCCTTTATATCGACTTTTTCAAAAAAAGCAAGCCTTTTCAGATTGAGCATGCTTTCCTCAATTTTGCTGTAATCGAACGTTTCACCCGGAAAGAATTCCAGTTCCCGCCGGATCACGATATCCCGTGTTTTCTTATTTCCCTTGACCCGGATCTCACGGATCATTACCTCTTTGCCTTCCTGAATTTTGTATTCAATGGTGATGGTGTTGGTATCCCGGTCCGGTACAGCCAGGGGGTTGATCCTGGTAAAAATCCGTCCATCAGATTTATAGTGTCTCTCAATGGCCGCCGAATCCCGGTACATCTGACCCAGGGAAAAGAAATCTCCAGCGCGGAGCTCTGTCTTTTCCAGGAGTATTTTCTCCGGATAGGCGGTCCGGCCGGTAATGGTTACAGAGGAGACCTCGTACCGATGATTTTCTGTGATATTCACGGTCAGATAAACTCTATTTCGCTTTTCATTAAACGTGGGTTCTTCGCTGCTGATTTGAATATCCAGATACCCCTTGTCCATGTAATAGGACTTGAGTCGACCCAGGTCCATCTGAAACTCCTCTTTGAGATATTTGGCGGAGTTGTACCAGCGGTCGATCTTGGTTTTCATAATCTTGAGCAGTTCTTTGTCTGGGAGATTCTCATTGCCTTTAAATGTAATACCGCCGACCAGGGTTTTCGTATCTTCGATGATATTGTAGATCAGGATGACTCTGCCCGGTTCGTCCTCTACAACTTCGGGTTTGACCTCGGTAAAGAGATAGGACTTTTCGCGGTACAGATCTTTGATGGTGACAATATCCAGGTTTACCCGGCCTTTTTCCAGGGCCATTCCAGGTTTAATATAGAGTTTTTCCTGCAGATCCTGGTCCTTGTATTTCCGGTTTCCTTTATAGATAACATCGGAAACAATGATTCGTTCGGCCACCTCAATGCGCAGCCAGACCTGTTTTTCGTCCTGCTTGACGATCTCGGTTTTGACATCATTGAACAAGCCGGTCTCATACAGCCGTCGAAGGTCTTCGTTCCATACCTTGGGCGTAAAAGGGCTGCCTTTGCGCGTCTTGATGTTGCGCAGAATATACTTGATGCTGATGCGTTCATTTCCCTTTATATCAATATCCGCGACCGTTTTGCGGTCGGCTGCAAACAGGGGATGCATACAGAGGATGGTGAGAAAAAAGAAAATTAGTTTCTTATCAGACATTAAAAAAACCAGTACACAAAAAATTATTCCTCCCTGATCGACAGGGATTCAAAACGCATCTGCTCTTTTTGAAAAAACAGGTTGATGGTTCCGGTCGGGCCGTTTCGCTGCTTGGCAATAATCACCTGGGCCTGGCCCGGTTCCTTTGTTTCATCATAGTATTCCGGCCGAAAAAGCAGCATCACCACGTCCGCGTCCTGCTCAATGGCGCCGGATTCACGAAGGTCAGAGAGTCTGGGTCTTTTGTCCGGTCGCTGTTCCGTACCCCGGGAGAGCTGAGACAGGGCGATGACCGGCACATCCAGCTCCCGCGCCAGGGCCTTGAGGCTTCGCGAAATTTCCGTGATTTCCTGCTGCCGGCTCTGACTGCGTGTGACCGGATCCATCAGCTGGAGATAATCAATGGCAATCAGCTGAATATCATGCCGGGCCTTGAGCCTCCGGGCCTTGGCCCGCAACTCCAGTGGTGTCAGTGCCGGTGTATCGTCTATAAAAATCGGTGACTCCGACAGCACACCCGCTGCCATGTTCAGGCTCTGGTACTCGGTCTCTCCAAACTGGCTCTTTCGAAGCCGGTGCGCGTTGACCTGCGCCTGGGCACAGAGAATATTCTGCACGATCTGGGTACTGGCCATTTCCAGACTGAAAATCGCCACAGGCTTTTCCGACTCCACAGCAATGTTCCGGCAGATATTCAGGGCAAAACTGGTTTTGCCCATACTCGGCCGGCCCGCCACAATAATCAACTGCGAGGGCTGTAGACCGTTAACCTGTTCGTCCAGGTCGAAAAACCCGGTTCGCAGGCCGCCCAGCCCCGCGGGACCGCTCATGCTTTCGAGCAGGGAAAAGGTTTCCTTGAGCACATCCTTGATATTCTGACTGCTGGCGGAATACCGTTTTTCCGCAATCTCAAAAATCAGGCGTTCAGCCGTATCCACCAGCTCGCTGGAATCCTTTGATTCATCATACGCGTTCTGCAGAATCCGCGTGGTCGTGCTGATCAATCCGCGTGAAATGGCCTTTTCCCGTACAATCTGCGCGTAATGAACAGCATTGGCTGCGGACGGAACCGATTCGACAATCTGGGTCAGGTACACGGATCCGCCGAATTCATCCAGTTCGCCCCTCTTCTTGAGCAAGTCCCGCATAATCACCAGATCAATGCCGTGATTCTGCTCGTAGAGTTCAAGCATAACCTCGTAAATAACCTTGTGGGCTTTCTTGTAGAAATCTTCTGCTTTAACAATCTCCAGCACATCGCCTGTTACTTCATTATCAAGAAAAATCGAGCCGAGTACACACATCTCGGCTTCGACATTCTGCGGTGGGATTCTTCCCGGGACCGGATCAGGCATTCCGATTATTCCTCCACAATCCAGACCTTGATCGAGGCTTCGATCTCAGGGGCCAACCGGATATGGAGGTCGTAAACACCGAGTTTCTTAATATGTTCGGCCATCTGAATATGCTTGCGTTCGATTTCAAATCCTTCATTCTTCAGGGCCTTGATGATGTCCTCTTCGGTAACGGATCCGTAAAGGCTTTCCCCTTCACCGACCTTGGCCGGAATCGTAATGGAGACCTTGGACAGTTCTTCGGCGTAGCGTTTGAGTTCTTCCATGCGCTGGCGCTGCTTGAGCTCCATCTTCTTCTTCTGACGCTTGACCTGTTCGACGTTTGCAGGGGTTGCCTGAATGGCCAGGCCCCTGGGAACCAGAAAATTTCTTGCGTATCCGCGTGCGATTTCAACAATATCACCGGGTTCGCCGAGATTTTCAACATATTCTTTGAGCAGTAATTTCATCTGCCACTCCTTCCAGAAAAACAAACTTGATTTACAAAACAATGAAGGTCACAATTATACGGTTTGGGTAAGATATTTCAACCTTAATCTATATTTCCCTTGAGATATTTTAGGCCTAACTATAATGGTATCCTGCTGTCTTGAAACGACAAACATTTTTTCAACCATGATATGCCATGGCCTGCTGGTATTCGCTCAAAGACTACTTTCAAGAGAAATTCGGAGGCCGGGTACTGAAAATACCGGTTAATGCCGGATTCACCTGCCCGAACCGGGATGGAACCCGGGGAACAGGTGGATGCATTTACTGTGACAATGCGGCATTCTCTCCGGTACTTGCGCAGGGCAGATCCGCAGAGAGCATTGAGCAGCAGATTGAAAACGGTACACTCGGCAGAAAAGGCCGCGTAAAGAACCTGAAAGGCTTTGTTGCATATTTTCAATCGTTTTCCAATACCCATGGGCCTGTAGACAGACTTAAAGCCTTGTATGACAAAGTCCTGGGGATGGACGACATCATCGGTATGGCTGTTGGAACGCGGCCGGACTGCGTGGACGAAGAGAAGATCCGCCTGCTGGCCTCCTATACCGGTGAGAAGTTCGTTTCCGTGGAATACGGCCTCCAGTCGGCTAACGACGAAACGCTCCAGAGAATCAACCGGGGCCACACAGCGGACGAATTCAGAGACGCCGTGCTTGCAACCGCGGGAAAAAATATTCACATCTGTGCGCATGTGATCCTTTTTCTGCCCGGCGAAAGTACGGATGACATGATGCACACAGCGAATTTCATCTCCGGACTGCCTGTGGATTCAGTAAAAATTCACCACCTGCACATCGTGCGGGGCACGCAGCTGGAAAGAGAATACGCAGAAGGCAGGATTCAGCTGCCGTCTGCAGAAGAATACATCCCGGTGCTCTGCTCCTTTATCGAGCAGCTGCGGCCGGATATGGTTGTACAGAGAATCATGGGAGACACCCCCCGGCATATGCTGGAAGCTCCCGACTGGACATTGGAGAAAAACACAATCACTGAATTGCTGAAGCAGGAATTCAAACGCCGCAGCACGCGGCAGGGAGACAGACATGTTTGACATCAGAGAGCTCAGAGAAAACCTGGAAGGAGTCCAGGCTGTAATGAAAAACCGCAATGCGAACATTAACCTTGAAAATCCCCTGAAACTCGACACCCGAAGACGTAAGATCCTCACAGAAGTGGAAAAACTCAAGAGCGAGAAAAACACACGATCCAAAGAAATCGGAAAAATCAAGGCCCAGGGCGGTGACGCCGGGACGATCCTGAAAGAAATCGGAGAAACCACAGAGCGGATCAAGTCCCTGGATGCAGAACTCGCTGACGTCAACACCCAACTCCGCCAGGAACTCCTGGGCATCCCCAACATGCTCCATGACAGCGTACCCGTGGGCGCGGATGAGTCCGCCAATACCGAAGTCCGAAAAAGCGGTGAACCCGCAGCATTTGACTTTGAGCCCGGAGCACACGATGACATCGGCCGGGATCTGGGAATCATGGACTTTGAACGAAGCGCCAAACTCGCTGGATCACGCTTCGTAGTGCTCAAAGGCGCGGGCGCACTCATGGAACGGGCCCTGATCCGGATGATGCTTGATATCCACACCAAAGAAAACGGATACACCGAGATCTATCCGCCGTACCTGGTCAATGCCGAGACCATGACCGGAACAGGCCAGCTGCCCAAATTCGAAGAAGACCTCTTCAAGACCACCCGGGGGTATTACCTGATTCCCACAGCGGAAGTCCCGCTGACCAACCTTCACCGGGATGAAATCCTTGACCTGGACCAGACCGTCAACTACACCGCACATACCACCTGCTTCCGTTCCGAAGCCGGATCGCACGGCAAAGACACGCGCGGCATTCTGCGTCAGCATCAGTTCAACAAAGTCGAGCTCGTCAAACTGACCCGGCCCGAAGCATCATACGATGAACTGGAAAAAATGACCGCGGATGCGGAAAAAGTCATCCAGCGCCTTGAACTTCCCTATCGGATCGTAACCCTGAGCAGCGGAGACACCGGATTTTCCGCAGCCAAGACCTATGACATCGAAGTCTGGATTCCGGAGCAGAACAAATACCGGGAAATTTCCTCCTGCTCCAACTGCACCGACTTCCAGGCACGACGCGCCAACATCCGGTTCCGCAATGACAAGGGCAAACCCGAATTCGTCCACACCCTCAACGGCTCCGGTATTGCCGTAGGCCGCGCCATGCTCGCTGTGCTCGAAAACTTCCAGCAGGCTGACGGCAGCGTAACCATTCCAGACGCCCTCCGCCCGTACATGGATGAAATGGAGACGCTGGAAGCAGCTTCAAAATAACAGGGACATCACATGTCGGATCTAATTCCCAAACACGGTGGCTATCGCAAGCTGAAGAGCTTTCAGATTGCACAGCTGGCCTATGATGTTACAGTCCGGTTTTGTGAACTGTACATAGACAAACGAAGCCGGACACGGGACCAGATGATCTAGTGGTCTGTCAACACTAAACTGCGCGTTCCGGCGTGCAGAATATTGCCGAAGGATCGCAAGCCTCAGGTACATCAAAGAAAACCGAACTCAAACTCACCCAGGTGGCCCGTGCCAGCCTGGAAGAGTTGAAACTGGATTACGAAGACTTTCTTCGACAACGGAAGCTGGAGCTTTGGAGCCGGGACAATCCTCTCCGACAGAAGCTGGTGGACAAACGATGCAAGACAGCTGATGACGTTGCAGCCTGGATTGTGGAGACTGCGGGCAGTGGACATGGTGGACAGGAAAAACAAGCGGATCGCAAGTCCACAAAGTCTACTCTGTCCACTGCGTCCACAAAGAAATACCCGGAATTTTCCGCAAACGCAGCCCTGGTCCTAATTACAGTTGCCTGCTCCCTGCTCGACCGACAGGTCGAGCGACTCGCGCAGGACTTCGAGAACCAGGGCGGTTTCACCGAACGGCTTTACCGTGTGCGCAGTACCAGACGGAGAAAACAGTGCTGAATGCAATCATCATATTGCCTTGACAACTATACTTAATCGTATATTATAACCTACAACAAACGTGATTTTGTCCAGGCAGATCAGTTTAATGTAGACATTTTAACGCCAAAAGAGTTCCTTCG
>CAZGEP010000019.1:0-40326 GCA_964524955.1 uncultured Planctomycetota bacterium
CGACATTGTCGCTGAGTAAAAATATGAACCAATACAACATTTACAAGCCACCGACGAAGTCGGTGGTACTTGACTTTTATTAAGTGCTGGACGGGAGAGGAGAATGACAAATCCATTGACGGTATCGCTTTTGGTGGGGCTTGGCGGATTCGTTGAGTCCGTTCTTCGATACGCTTTGAGTGTTGCCTCGCAGCGATATACAATTGAGTGGCCTGTCGGTACGCTGGCTGCGAACATCATTGGCTGCCTCGTGCCAGCGAATATCTCCACACTGCAATCTACGCAGCCGGGACGTTTTTGCTGTCTATGGCTGCGTTCCTTGCTGGAATTTTTGCGGTACGTATTCTTGCCAGGATTGGAGGTGGACTGTGGAGTTGAAATCTGAGGCAAATCTGTTGCGGATGAAAAAAAGAAGATCAACCGGTTTCTTCCTGTGACCCACGAGTTGCTCGAAACGGTCCAGAGTGGCGGATTGATCACGATGGAAAATGTGAAGGCTGTAAAGTATCTGCATGACAGTGATTCCGGGGGCTCTTTTTCATGACTTCTCTTATAGATTTTTTCTAAAATCTCCCTTGACAAATTTTGAATCCGGGATATGATTGCATGAAGTAACGCACTATAGTGCGTTAGAACTTTTCAGTGAAAGGGCCGATCATGGCAGGTGTAAAGACAGGCATTGTCGGATGCGGCAACATCAGCGGCATCTACATTCAGAATTGTTTAAAGTTTGATAACCTGGATCTGGTTGCACTGGCGGATATTCTTCCGGAACGGGCAGAAGCAGCGGCCGAGGAAAAGGGGCTTAAAGCCTGTTCGGTGGACGAACTGCTGGCGGATCCGGACATTGAGATTGTGCTCAATTTGACGATCCCGGCGGTGCATGCGGAAGTGAACACGCAGATTATTGATGCTGGCAAGCACGCGTATGTGGAAAAGCCTCTGTCCGTGACACGGGCCGATGCCGCCGCAATGATGGCACATGCGGAGAAAAAGAACGTGCAGGTGGGATGCGCGCCGGACACGTTTATGGGCGCGGGCATTCAGACCTGCCGGAAACTGATGGATGACGGTGAGATTGGAGATGTGGTGGGGGCTACGGCATTTATGATGTGTCACGGTCACGAGTCCTGGCATCCGGATCCGGAGTTTTATTATCAGAAGGGCGGTGGACCCATGCTGGACATGGGCCCGTATTATGTGACGGCCATGGTCAACCTGATCGGGCCGGTTCGGGCGGTGTCGGGTATGACGCGTATTTCTTTTCCTGAGCGCACTATTACCAGCGAAAAGAAGAACGGTCAGAAGATCCAGGTTGAGGTGCCCACGCATGTGGCCGGTCTGCTGGAGTTTGACAATCAGGCCATTGGCACGATCATCACGTCCTTTGATGTATGGAGTCATCGTATGCCCTGCATTGAAATCTACGGATCCAAAGGTACGCTGCGGGTGCCGGATCCGAATACGTTCGGCGGTGTTCCGGAACTCAAGATCGGCAAGGAAGGCGAGTGGCAGAACATCGAACTCACGCATGATTACGCGGAAAACAGTCGCGGCATCGGCGTATCGGATATGGCGGATGCAATTCATAGAGACGGGACATTCCGGGCCAGCGGTAAACTGGCGCTCCACGTGCTGGATGTGATGGAGTCGCTCCATGATTCTGCCGAACAGAGAAGATATGTGGATATTACCCATCAGTGCGACAGGCCCGAGCCCATGCCTGTTGCCGGAAACGGAGGTGCAGAATGAAAAAAGCGCTAATCACCTGGGGCGGCTGGGACGGCCACGAGCCCGAACAGGTCAGTCGTGTGTACGAAGACATGCTCAAAGAAAACGGGTATGAAGTGAAGATACACGACAGCCTGGATTGCTTTGATGACACGGATCTGCTCAATGAACAGGACCTGATAATTCCGGTGATTACCATGAGTACGATCAACAAGGACCAGGTAAATAACGTGAGCGAGGCTGTGGCTTCGGGTGCTGGAATCGCAGGCTGCCACGGCGGTATGTGCGATGCGTTCCGAGAGAGCGTTCTCTGGCAGTTTGTTACGGGCGGCAACTGGGTCGCGCATCCGGGCGGTGACGGTGTGGAGTTTACAGTTAATGTGAGCAAGGGATCCAGTCCAATTACAGAGGGCATCAACGACTTTCAGGTAACGAGTGAACAGTATTATCTGCATGTGGATCCGGCTGTGAATGTGCTGGCGACAACGCATTTTCCAATTGCAACATGGTATCACAGTGCAAACGGTCCGGTGGACATGCCTGTGGTCTGGACTAAGATGTGGGGACTGGGACGGGTGTTTTATAATTCTCTGGGCCATCATGCGGATGTCTTTGATATTCCCGAGGCAGCAGATCTGATGAAGCGCGGTCTGCTCTGGGCCGGCCAGGGACGGGCGTTTGCAAGCGAGAGCGGGCTTAAACGGGAAGTGTATGAGAATTCGGGAAGTATGTTTTGAGGGGAATATAAATGGCATATCTGATGGGGTGTGATATCGGCAGTTCTTCGGTCAAGGTTTCGATTCTTGATGACCAGGGGAGTGCGGTTGGAAGTGCGTTCTCACCGGAAACAGAGATGCGGATCAACGCGCCTGAGCCGGGTATGGCGGAGCAGGATCCTGTGCGTTGGTGGGAGCATCTGAAGAAGGCTGCAAAAATGGTTCGCGCTCAGACCGGCATTGATTTTCAGGAGATCCGGGCGATCGGTATTTCCTACCAGATGCACGGTCTGGTCTGCGTGGATGAAAAGCAGAAGGTGCTCCGGCCGTCGATAATCTGGTGCGACAGCCGGGCCGTAGGGCAGGGAGAACGGGCAGGTCAGACGATTGGTGAAGAAAGATGCCTCAAGCGGCTTTTCAATCTGCCTGGCAATTTCACGGCATCCAAGCTGGCCTGGGTCCGGGAAAACGAACCGGATATATTCAGACAAATTGACAAAGTCATGCTGCCCGGCGATTATATTGCCATGCGCATGACCGGAGATGTCCGTATTACAACCAGCGGTCTGAGTGAGGGAATCTTCTGGGATTTTGAAGACCGGAAACCCTCGGCAGACATATTAAATGCATGTGCGATTCCGGAGGAGATGCTTGCTCAGAGGGTGGATCTCTTTTCCGTGCAGGGAGAACTGACCGCTGATGCGGCAGATGACCTGGGCATGCGGGCTGGCACACCGGTGGCGTATCGGGCTGGGGATCAGCCCAACAATGCCTTTTCCCTGAACGTGCTGGCGCCGGGCGAACTGGCTGTAACCGCTGGTACATCCGGTGTGGTATACGGGGTAGTGTCATCGGTCTGCCATGATCCGCGCTCCCGGGTCAATGTATTTGCGCATGTCAATTATACGGAAGCGAAACCGGTATACGGCGTTTTGCTCTGTCTGAACGGAACCGGCATTCTGAACAGCTGGATGCGCAGGAATTTCTCCGCAGGTGGTTCAGATTTGTCCTACGAGGATATGAACCAGTTGGCTGCGGATGTCGCACCGGGTTCGGACGGGCTGCTTACGATTCCCTTCGGCAATGGTGCCGAACGCGTCCTGGAGAACCGAAATATTGGTGCGTCACTCTACGGGTTGGATCTGAATATTCATGAGCGCGGCCATGTTTTCCGATCCGCACAGGAAGGCATTATTTTCGGATTTCGCTACGGCATGGAGATTATGGAGACCATGGGGCTGGAGAGCCGCGTGCTTCGGGCCGGACACGCCAATATGTTCCTGAGTCCGGTCTTTCAACAGGCGTTTGCTTCTGCCACGGACACAGTGCTTCATTTGTATAAAACGGATGGTGCTGCCGGAGCCGCCCGCGGCGCTGGTGTGGGAGCGGGAGTGTTCGCGGATTTCAGGGAGGCGTTCAGCGGTCTGGAGGTGATTCGGACGATTGAACCCAATGTTGAGGAACAGAAGATCTATGCGGATGTGTATGAAATATGGAAACAAACTTTGAACAAGGAGATCCAGAATGGCTGACAAATCGTATCACAGTGTATGTGCGTGGACATTCAATCCGGGTAAGGGCGGATTTACACCCGGGGATATGCGTCCTGAATGGAGTCCGGACAAGCTGGACACAGCAGGAAAGATTCGTCTGATTGCTGAAGGGATTCAGCCCCGGCTGCCGGATAATGTAGAGCTGGGTATGGAGATGCACTATGACTTTGAGTACAGTGAACAGGATGTTGACGTAATCGCGGATACACTCTGTGAATGCGGAATCGCTCTGGCCATGGCCACGCCCGGTGCGCACGCTCATTTTGCCTACGGCGGAATTGCCTCACTGGATGCGGATGAACGCAAGGCCGGTGAAGACTTGGGCCGTAAGGCTCTGGAGCTGACCTATGGACCGCTGAAGAAGGCATGGCACGTGAGCGCAGAGCAGGCGCCGTCCTTTGTGCTGTGGAACGGCAGTTTCGGATATGACCTGGCATCACCTGCCATACAGCAGATGTACAGCAATCTCAAAGAAAGCGCAGCCGGACTCTGCAAGCTGGAAACAGAGATGGGCGGTGATTTGTATATCGCGATTGAACCCAAACCCAATGAGGGGCATCCCGCTATGCTTCTTCCCACCGTGGCCAGCGCACTTGTCTTCTGGTACAGGCTGGAAAGGGAATACGGCATTGCGTTTGAGAAAAAAGGTGTGAATAAAGAATTCGGACACAGCGAGATGATCGGGCTGGATCATGTTTACGACACGGTTGAGGAGATTGATAATAACGCTTTGGTACACATGCACATCAACAGCCAGGGATACAATGATGGTATTATTCTGGGCGGCCCGGGCAAGTATGATATTGATCACGGTGCACGTGTGAACGGGATGAATATTGCCATTGCCGCGCTTATGCAGGAAGGGGGATATAGCCGCTGGAAGGGTCATGACATGCAGCCCCGCGCCTATGACAACGAGGATCAGGCCATTGACCGGGTGGTGCGCAGTATTCTGAGCTGGGAGGCATGCGAAAAAAGTGCAGCTGAACTCGACCGCAACGCGTTGATGACTCACTTGAGCAATCGGGATACGGCAAAGGCGGAAGACCTGATGCGCGGCGCCGTGGTCCGGGCCCAGCAGGTGTTTGATGAGATGTACGGGTAAATGAAAAAACGGATTACACGCAAGGATATCGCAGAGCTGTGCGGTGTGTCGCCATCCACGGTCACGCGCGCGCTGAACGACCATCCATCCATTCCCGAGAAGACGCGCAAGCGGATCAAGGCGGCTGCGATCCGCCGCGGATATATTCCGTCTGAACTGAGCCGGAACTACTATCAGGGACGAAGTTTCCGTATCAGCCTGGTGGTACCGTCGCATTTGAACCGGCAGAGAAGGATGCTTCCGGACGAATATTTTACCCGAACCATGTACGGGCTGGTATTCGCGGCCGCAGACCGGGGATATCATGTCAGTGTGGTCCTGGACCATAATATGGAATCGGATGATCTGGCCCGTATGGTGCTCTCGCATTCAGCGGATGGTCTGGTCTTTATCGGGTGCAGGAAAGGCGACGACCGTTTTGACCTGCTTGACCAGAAGAAAATTCCGTTCATCTTTATCCATCATTATGTGCCGCACAAGCCGTATCTCTTTGTGGACTGCGATCCCGGACCGGGTACGGAACAGGCCTTTGAATACATGTGTGACCGGGGTGTCCGTACCCTTGGATTTCTCAGTGCAGGTACGAAATTTCTCAACTCGCTGGATCGACTCAAAGCAATACAGGCGTGTGCCCGGAAATACGATATGAAAATCGTATGCCGGACTGCGGGGGATTACACACGGTCCAGTGGCCAGCGGGCTGCGCAGGTGTTTATGAAAAAGGGGTTGCCGGACCTGATCTTCTGCGCCAATGACCGGATGGCATTCGGGCTGATGGAAGAACTCCATGCCCATGGAATTCAGGTGCCGGCAGATGTCCGGGTTATCGGCTTTGACGACCAGGATATCTGCACCCTGGCCCGGCCGGCCATCACCACCATTGAAAATCCCTTTTACCGTATTGGCGAGCTGGCTGCCGAAAAGCTCATCAATGTGATAAGCGGGAGCAGTGAAGAGGGACGGCGTCTGGCTTCACGCTTCATTTCAAGGGATTCTGCATGAGGACATTCTGCTAACGGTAGAATGAGTGGATACCAAATTTGAATAGGCATGAGGTTGATTTTGAAGAAAAATCTTGAAAAACGCATTTCTTGTAGTATATTTTAAACCTAAATAAATCAATAATTGTCTATACACAAACAAAGACTAAATAAAGCAATAATCGTCTATACACAAACAAAGACATGGGATTGAGATAACGTTTTTGTCTACAAAAAGGTACGCGAGGGTTTAAATTCACCATAAATGGAAAGGGTTTTACGATGAATACAAAGTATATCTGTGTAATGGTTATAGCAATGGGTTTGTTTTGTTTAACGGGCTGCGGAGGCGGTTCGGATGATAATAATATACCTCCTGAGCAATGGAAATCTACGGTTGAAAACGGGATGACGGTCAATGGTACGCAAACAACCAGCAGCGGAGGAACAGCGTCGGTCAGTTCGTTCAACAAATACTATGCCGTGATTGTCGGTATAAGCGATTATCAGGAAATCAGCGATCTGCAGTATGCCCATCAGGACGCGATTGAATTGAGAAGCACGCTGGTTCAGCATTTGAACTGGGAGACTGCCAACATTAAGCTGCTGACCAATTCAAGTGCCACCAAACAGAATATACAGAACAGTATTAATCAGGTAGCGGATCAAATTACCTCCAACGATCTTTTTCTCTTTTATTTATCGGGCCATGGCGGATATGTGATAGATGAAAACGGAAATAACGTTGACTTTGATCCTGCGGACGAAACCGACGGCAGGGATGAGTTTGTCTGTACCTACAATTCCCTGCTGGACAGTTACGACAACGAAATTCTTGATGATGAATTTGCTACCTGGATGAATGCTGTACCCACAGCCAATATTGTAATTATACTTGATACATGTTACAGCGGCGGAATGTTTAAACCCGGAATGTCGTATGAAAAGGCCACGATTACACCTCGGCTGGGTAAGGCAAACATGGCACGGACTGCGGCGGATGGATTTGATTTCGCACGCGATGCCCTGGTTACCGGCATGGTTGCCATCTCTGCCGCTGCTGAGAATGAATTGTCATGGGACGATTTTATCTTTGAGAACGGTCTTTTTTCATATTATATTCTGGAAGCCTTCGGAGCGGAAGGAACGAACAGAAACTCCGATGGATATGTTTCTGCTGAAGAATTGTTTCAGTACGCGGCTCCCAAGGCAACGGACCGGGCCATGGCATTATACGGTGCTGTCTTGACGCCCCGTATTGTTGACACTCACACCGGGTCCATGCCGGTTGCTCGAATCTTTTAATCTGTTTTTTTCTTTTGGCATAAACGTACCTTTATTGCTGTAACCTTCCTGTGTTTGCTCAAGGGGCTTTTCAGTTCTATCTGCTGCTCAAGTTTTCTTGTTATAAGTTTTGTTGAAAGAAGGGGTATGCTTCTTCTGTCACTGCCAATCTGCCTGCCAATGCCCCGTGGAAATGTCAATATTAAATGAGTCACAGTAATTCAGGGAAAGCCTGTGTCCTTGGAATTGAATGGGCAGCCAGACGTATGTGGAGGCCAGCAGGTTTTCGGCATTGTGTCGGTCTCCGAGATACAGATAAGCCATTTGTTCGGATCCGGTTACAATCAAGGTCCAGCAGGGCTGAGAATCGAAGCAGGTCTCATCTCCCATGGGCAGCCACGGCGACCAGCCCGAAGACAGCGATGTGGATGTGGAATACAAGGTTTGATTTGGCTTCCAGCCGGTAACGCCGGAAGTAATGATGTAGTACCGGTCGCCTTTTTTGAACATATTGGGTGCTTCGCGATTTACCTCAAATTCAACGATGTTTTTTTCAATGCTTAAATAATCCTTTGCAAGGCGGTCGATTCTCAAGACGTTCGGAGCGCCAATGCCCTTTTTGTTGTTATAAACTACGTAGCCTATGCCATCGGTGTCCTTGAAAATGGTCCCTCCTCCCGAATGGTCGAGGGTGGTGTGCACTCTTCCATGGTATGTATACGGCCCGTCCGCCACGGTTGAAGTGGCCACACCGAATCCCGAGAAGCCGAACTGTCCCACGCACGATGCTTCACTGCTGTCGTGCATGTCCTGGAAGGTGCGCAGGTACATGACAAACCGGCCGGTGGTCTGATCGAAGATCACGCTGGGGCGCGTGCAAACAAAGAACTCCTCATCAGATATTTGCGCTTTAGTAAGCACATTTCTGCGGAATTCCCAATCCCGAAGATTGACCGAGCGGTAGCACGTGAGTGCCTCAAATCCGCCGTTGACAGGATCGATCCGCTGCACGCCGAACATATAAAAGAATTGACCCGACTGAATGACGGCCATGGTCTGGCCAATCACAACATTTCCCGAAGTGTCGAGCCATGGCATACCGTTTTTTTGCGTTTGAATGAATTGTTGCATAGGGCCTCTTTCTCCAGTAGAGGATATGATACATATCCAGGCGTACTTGTCAAATAATTCATGGCAGTTCCCATTAACCCTTTGATTACTAGCAGTACGGGTTTTACCTTGACAGAAAACTTTGGAGTATTTATACTGTGACTATTTCTGGAGATACCCATGAAACGAACTCTGATCAAGTATGCACTGCAATCCAATGAATTGGATACGGATATCTGTGTCAAGGGATGGGTCAAGACCCGCCGGGATTCCAGGGGCGGCTTTTCCTTTATTGAACTGAACGATGGTTCCTGTTTCAGCAATATCCAGGTGATTGCCGAGGGGTCGCTTTCCAATTATCAATCCGAGATCCTGCATCTTTATCCCGGCAGTTCGGTTTCAGTGACCGGCAGGCTCAAGCAATCTCAGGGCGGCAAGCAGCAGATTGAGATTCTTGCAGAGGAGATCAAGATTTACGGAGACAGTGATCCGGAAGAGTATACGATCGGCAAGCAGCGGGTATCGTTTGAAAAGTTGCGGGAGATTGCCCACCTTCGTCCCAGAACCAATACGTTTGGTGCGATTACCCGGGTGCGAAACAGGCTTGCAAAGGCCACGCACGATTTTTTTCAGGACCGGGACTTTCTTTATATCAACACTCCGATTATCACGGCCAGTGACTGTGAGGGTGCGGGTGAGATGTTTCAGGTAACCATCCTGGACATGGACGATCCGCCCCGGTCAGAAGGGACGATTGACTACAGCCGGGACTTCTTCGGCAAGGAGTCGTTTCTGACGGTGAGCGGGCAGCTGAGTGCGGAAAATTTTGCATGCGGCCTCGGTAATGTCTATACCTTTGGTCCGACCTTTCGGGCTGAAAATTCCAACACCGCTCGTCATTTGGCTGAGTTCTGGATGGTGGAGCCGGAGATGGCGTTTGCGGACCTGGACGATGATGCGCAGCTTGCCGAGGAGTATTTGAAATATCTGATAACCGTTGTTCTTGCGCAGTGCGCCGAGGACATGGAGTTCTTTAACAAGCGGATTGACAAGACCATTTTGGAAAAGCTCAATACGATCAAGGACAGCTGTTTTGAACGCCTGACCTATACGGAGGCGATCAAACACCTGGAAAAGGAAAAGAATAAATTTGAGTTCAAGCCCGAATGGGGTTCTGACCTGCAGACCGAACACGAGCGCTTTCTTACGGAAAAGGTCTGTAAGAAACCTGTGATTATCACCGACTATCCCCAATGCATTAAAGCCTTTTACATGAAGCAGAATGACGATAATAAAACCGTGGCTGCCATGGATGTTCTCTTTCCCAAGATCGGTGAGATTATCGGCGGCAGTCAGCGCGAGGATGATCTGGATAAGCTGGTCGCCCGCTTGAAAGAGGACAAGATGCCGCTGGATCCCTACTGGTGGTATCTGGACCTGCGGCGGTTCGGGTCTGTGCCGCATGCCGGCTTTGGCCTGGGCTTTGAGCGCATGGTGCAGTATGTAACGGGCATGGAAAACATCCGGGACGTGATTCCCTTTCCGCGCACCCCCAAAAACGCGGAGTTTTAAATATTTTTTTTGTTCTTGTTCCGGATGGTTTTTCAATATAATATGGAAAATTATTGTCCATCCTTACAGACCAGACAGGGAAATTATGGAAAAAGAGACCGATGTTGTAAAAAAGATTGAAGTTACCCTTAAATCCAATATAAATCATCCCGAGGCAACGGATCCCGCGGGTAAGAAGATTTTATCGGAAGTTGAAGAGGCTGCCCGGATCCAGGGGCTTCGGTGTGTTCACGTCTACTATCTGACAGGAATTTCGGAGGCAGATGCGGTCAAGGCTGCAGAGATGCTGCTTTCGGATCCGGTGGAAGAGGCGTATACGATTGATTCGGATATTATTCCGGCAGACGCAGGCAATTGCCGTGTGGTGGAGGTCTGCAAAAAGGCCGGGGTCATGGAGCCGGTGGAGGCCAGTATCCGCAAGGGGTTCCGGGATCTGGATATCCGTGCAGACCAGCTCCGGCTTTCCATGTGCTATTATTTTACCGGCGATCTGGACAGCGATGCGCTGATGGCGATTGGACGAAAAGTCCTGGCCAATGAAGCGATTGAGGATATTCACGCAGGCCGTATGACATCGGTCTTTTCCCAGAACCATCCCGCGTATGTCTTTGAAAGAAAGGAGATCAAGCTCTCCGGTCTCTCGGATGAGCAGCTGGTGAACCTGAGCAGGGACATGCAGTTGTCGCTCAATCTGGAAGAGATGAAAACGATCCGGAGTTATTTTGCCAACGAGGATCGGGAGCCAACGGACGTGGAACTGGAAACCCTGGCCCAGACCTGGTCGGAGCATTGCTGTCATAAGACCCTGACCGGAAGGATCAATTTTAACGGCGAGATTTTCGACAATCTGCTCAAGCAGACGGTCTTCCGGGTCACACAGGAACTGGATTGTCCCTGGTGTCTGTCTGTATTTAAAGACAATGCCGGGGTGATTGATTTTGATGACGAAAACGCAATCTGTTTCAAAGTGGAGACGCACAATCATCCGTCCGCCATTGAGCCATACGGCGGTGCCGGCACCGGCACTGGCGGTGTGATTCGCGATATCATGGGAACCGGACTCGGGGCCAAGCCGGTGCTGAACACGGATGTGTTCTGTTTTGGTGAGCCCGAGACCCCGGCCGAAGACGTGCCGCCGGGCACGCTCCATCCCAGGCGGATTATCACGGGCGTGGTCTCCGGGGTTCGGGATTACGGCAACCGGATGGGCATTCCCACGGCCAACGGAGCGGTCTTCTTTGATAAGCGATATATTGGCAATCCCCTGGTTTACTGTGGAACCGTGGGCATTATGCCCAAGACCATGGTTGAAAAGCGAGCCCGCACCGGAGACTGCATTATTGTTGCCGGCGGCCGGACTGGCCGTGACGGTATTCATGGCGCCACCTTTTCATCCATTGAACTGGATGAGCAGAGCGAAACCATTTCCAGCGGAGCGGTTCAGATCGGCAACCCGATCCAGGAAAAGAAGCTCCTGGACGCGCAGCTGCGTGCGCGCGATCTGGGCCTCTACACCTGTGTGACCGACTGCGGCGCGGGCGGCCTTTCCTCAGCCGTGGGGGAGATGGGCCAGGAGTTGGGTGCGGACGTGGAACTCTCGGTTGTACCGCTCAAGTACAGCGGTCTTTCCTATACCGAGATCTGGATTTCCGAGGCCCAGGAACGCATGGTCTTTGCCGTGCCCGAAGATAAAAAAGAAACCCTGATCGAGATCTTTGATCAGGAGGATGTGGAAGCCACGGAAATCGGAAAATTCACGGACACAGGCCGGCTGCGGCTCTTTTATGAAAATACACAGGTCGCGGCTCTGGATATGGAGTTTCTTCACGACGGCTTGCCCGATCTGGAACTTCAGGCTTCCTGGAATCCGGCGCCGACCGCATCCCCGTCCGTGGATACAGTGGACTGTCAGGATTCGCTCAAGAAGGTGCTCAGCTCGCTGAATGTCTGCTCCAGGGAATGGATCATCCGCCAGTACGATCACGAAGTGCAGGGAACCAGCGTGCTCAAACCGCTTCAGGGGCAGGACAACGACGGTCCCGGCGATGCCTGCGTAATCGCGCCGGTCTATGGATCGAAAAAAGGTGTGATCATCTCCAACGGAATGAATCCATGCTACGGCGACATTGATCCCTATCACATGGCCGCATCCGCTGTTGACGAGGCGCTTCGCCAGATTATTGCGGTGGGCGGCAACATGGACCGCGTTGCGCTGCTGGATAATTATTCCTGGGGCAGCCCGTCGGATCCGGAGAAACTCGGTGCGCTTGTGCGTGCCTCCCAGGGATGTTATGACACGGCCAGGCCGTACGGCCTGCCCTTTATCTCGGGCAAGGACTCGCTGAACAACGAATACTCCTTTCAGGGGAAGACCATCTCGATCCCGCACACGCTGCTGATCTCCGCGATATCGGTAATGGAAGATGTGTCCAGGGCCGTGACCATGGACCTGAAGGGCGAAGGCTCTCTGTTTTTCTGTGTGGGCCTTACCCGCAGAGAGCTGGGCGGATCGCACCTGCTGCGTGTGCTGGGAAAAGAAGGCGGCGCAGTTCCCAGGGTGTACACAGACACTGGAAAACAGACCATGCTCGCGCTTAGTCAGGCCACGGACCGGCAGCTGGTCCGATCCTGTCACGACTGCTCCGAGGGCGGTATTGCCGTGGCATCCGCGGAAATGGCCTTTGCCGGCGGAACCGGACTGATTGTGGATTACACCAAGATTCCGGTTGAGGACAGTGACATGAAACCGTGGGAAATCCTCTTTTCCGAATCCAATTCGCGTTTTCTGGTCGAAGTGGCGATTAAAGACACGCCTGCCTTTGAAGAGCTGATGAAGGATGTTTCCTGCGCCTGTGTGGGGCAGACCAACCCGGGCGGAGAACTGTTTATTCACGGGCCGAATAACAAAGCGATTATCCGGGAAAATCTCTCGGTGCTGAAAAAAATATGGAAAGAAACCTTAAACCTGAGTTGACGAACTATGGCAAAACCAAGAGTCTTAGTATTGCGAACCGGCGGAACCAATTGTGACGAAGAGACTGTGTGTGCCTTCAGACAGGCCGGAGCTGAAGCGGAAAAATTTCATGTCAAGGCGCTGTCAGAAAAAAAGGAAATCCTCAAGCGTATCCAGATCCTGGTCTTGCCCGGTGGATTCACGTACGGAGACGATATCGCGGCCGGCCGGATTCTGGCCAATGAACTGCGGAACAAGCTTGGGCAGGAACTGCTTGATTTTATTGAAAACGACGGCGCCATTCTTGGAATCTGCAACGGATTTCAGGTGCTGGTCAAGACCGGACTTCTTCCCGACCACACCAACCTCAAGCAGGAAGTCACCCTGACCTGGAACACATCCCTGAAATTTGAAGACCGGTGGGTGGCCCTGGAACGCCAGAAAAGTCCGTGCATCTTTGTCAAAGGCGGCGGCCGGCTGTACTTGCCTGTGGCCCATGCCGAAGGCCGGTTTTTTGCTGAAGAGAGTGTGATTAACCGGCTGGAGATACAGCATCAGGTGGTGCTGCGCTACGCCGCAAAGACCAAGGGCAATCCCCCGTATCCGGCCAATCCCAACGGCAGCATCAACGCCATCGCCGGAATCTGCGACAAAACCGGACGCGTCTTCGGCATGATGCCGCACCCGGAGCGCTACTATTCCGAACTCTCCAATCCGCACTGGACCCGGATGGGCGGCCGTACCCGTCCCGGCGACGGCGTGAAAATCTTCCGCAACGCGGTTCAGTATTATTCGTGAGCAGTTAACTGCAGTCGATGGTCGATAGTCAATGGTCGGTGGAAAGACGGTAATTGGTTAATAGTTAATGGGAACTGATTTACCGCCAACAGCTCCAAATAACACATAACAAATAACTGATAACTAAATTTGTAGTCAACGCAAGTGACGCGATGGACGCAAGGGGAAAGATTTTAAACATAAACAGAGTGAAAAGCTGATTGAACCATGAAGGGGCATGAAGAACAGCGCAGGAAATAGAGTTAAGAGCAACTGCAACAGGCTTGTTAAACCATGAAGAGACTCAGGAAGCTGGATGGGTGATGAAGGTAAAGTAGAGTATTGAAAATCTTGTTTCTTTTTTTCATGTTTCTTCATGATCCTTCATGGTTTCCAATTATTTCAGTGGTTTTTCAGTTAGATCTGGATCACCCGCACAGGCCGGGTAATGACGGGTTGTGGCCGTTCCGGTCTTTCATAGCGTCTATTGCGTCTTTAGCGTTCCCATATATTTCAAAAGCAAATACAGAGAGTTTAGACAGGTCGCCGCAGGAATGCTTTTGATCCGCCTCAGGCTGAATTAACAGGATTGACGGGATAAATATACTGATAAACAGCATTGAAAGATATAAACGCAAGAGACGCACTCTTTACTTATGATTATAATGCAGTTCAGTGGGATTCCGGGTCGGCTCTCTCTTGCGAGTTTGTTTATTTTTTTCCCTCCTGAAAATAAAAAATAAGTGGTAATCTGCACAAGGTTTTGCACAATATAGAAGTTGTTCAATTTGTGAACATAGTTGTATCGGAACGCAAAGGTATGTCAATGCAGAAAGAAAACGATATTTCCCCCAGAGAGCTGAACGTGCTCTCGGAAATCCGGCGGCTGGAAAAACCCACGCAGCGCAGGATTTCCGATCAGACGGGTATTTCTCTGGGCATGACCAATATTGTCATTAAGGAGCTGCTTAACAAGGGGTTTATCAAGATCCGGCGGCTTAACCGCAGAAATGTCGAATACCTGCTCACCAACCGGGGCATTCGGGAGATTACCCGCAGGTCGTACCGGTTTCTGCAGCGGACTGTGAATACGCTCAAGGTGGTCAAGGGCGGTATTCGTCAGATTGTCGAGGAGCGCCATAGCACGGATCCGGACACGGTCTTTGTGATTTCCGGCAATGGTGAGATTGCTGAGATCACGGAAATGGTGCTGCGGGAGCTGGAGCAGAAGTCTGGTGTTCAATGGAGGAAGATGGAGCACAAGGCTGCGGCGGCAAATGGAAATGTTCTGGTGCTGCATTGCGACTCGATTGCTGATGAAAGTGCGGAGGGTAAACCGGCCAGAGGGATTCAGCTTAGCCGCATTCTGGCAAAGAATCTTTTTTGCGAGCCGGACCCGGCCGGGGACAAGGGCGTGTGATGGATGCGTCAATGGAGATACCTCCAGCCTCGGGTTCGGAACTGAATATGGATGACGTGAATGCTGCGGCGATGCCGGATTTGTTTCAGGATGATGTTCAGGCATATGACTGGTGGGTGATTCATGCCAAAAGCCGTTGTGAAAAGAAGATTGCGGATGAATGCAATCGCAGACAGATCCGCTGTTATTTGCCGCTGTATAAAAAATATACCCGGAACAGTCAGCGAACGGTCTGTTTTGATGTGCCGCTTTTTTCCGGTTATCTCTTTATGTATACGGATGGCGGGGGGCGGCTGGATATTCTGCGGACCAATTATTCGGCAAATATCTTTGTGGTGGAAAATTCAGAAGAGTTTCTGAATCAGATTCGAACGGTGCATACCGCTCTGTCCAGCCAAATGCATGTGGAGCCCTTTGATGAATTTCAGGAGGGAACCATGGTTCGTGTCACACGGGGTCCGCTGGCGGGTGCGGAAGGACCCATTATTCAGAAGAAAACAACATGCAAACTTATACTCAAGGTAGACTTCATTCAGAAGAATGTTGCCGTGGAGGTTGATATTGGAGACGTTGAAAAAATCTGAAACGATTCTGGTTACCGGTGCTGCCGGATTTATCGGATACCATGTTGCTGAAGTCCTTCTGGAAAAGGGTATATTCGTTGTCGGATGCGACAATTTGAATGATTACTACGAGGTCTCACTCAAGGAGGCTCGGCTGGCACGGCTGAAGAAGCATTCGGGGTTTTCGTTTTATAAGCTGGATCTGAGCGACCTGGATTCTGTGAAGAAGTTATTTAAAGAGCACTCCTTTGACCGGATTTGTCACCTGGCAGCACAGGCAGGGGTGCGGTACTCGCTGGAAAATCCCTTTACGTATCAGCGGAGCAACCTCCAGGCTTTTATCAATATGCTGGAATGTGTCCGGGAAAAGGGTGTTCGCAATTTTGTCTTTGCGTCGTCATCTTCGGTTTATGGAAAGAATAAGAAGGTTCCGTTCTCCGAGAGCGATAATGTGGATCTGCCCATCTCTCTGTATGCGGCAACCAAGAAGTCCAATGAACTGATAGCGCATGTATACAGCCACCTTTTTTCCATCCCCTGCACCGGGCTTCGTTTCTTTACGGTCTACGGTCCCTGGGGCCGGCCGGACATGGCCACGTTCAAATTTACCAACGCCATTACGCAGGGCCGGGCCATTGATGTTTACAATTACGGAGACATGGAGCGGGACTTTACTTATATTACGGATATTGTAAACGGTGTGCTCAGCTCCCTGGCTCATGCCTTTGAGTATGAGATTTTCAATCTGGGCAATTCCAGCACGGTCAAGCTGACGTATTTTATTGAGTGTATTGAAAAGGAACTGGGCATGACTGCTGAAAAGAATATGCTGCCGATTCAGCCCGGTGATGTTCACAGGACATCTGCGGATATTTCCAAGGCATCTGAGAAACTGGGGTTTACACCCGCAACATCCATTGAAGAGGGAATCGGTCATTTTATCACCTGGTACAAAGACTATTATAAGGTCTGAATATGTGCGGTATTTTCGGGTTTGAATCCGATACGTCCCTTACCCTGGCTGAGCTCAAGGCTGTTACAGACAGCATGGAGCATCGGGGGCCGGACAGCTCGGGATATGTCTTTGAGCACAACGGAAAATGGAATACCGATGCCGGGACCTGCGGACTGGGGCACAGGCGTCTGGCAGTGATTGACCTGTCCGATGCTGCGGCCCAGCCCATGGTGGATCCGGAGACCGGAACCGGGCTGGTCTATAACGGAGAGATTTATAATTTCAGGGAGCTTCGCACTGAGCTGGAAAAAGACGGTGTCCGGTTTTGCTCTCAGTCCGATACCGAGGTTCTGCTCAAGGGCGTTCTCTGTCACGGGATGGATTTTATTTCCCGCGTAAACGGTATGTTTGCGTTCGGCATTCGTGATGCAGCCAGGCGTCAGTGGATTGTCTGCCGGGACCGGCTTGGGATCAAGCCGGTGTATTATACGCAGATGGCCGGCGGATTTGCCTTTGCTTCTGAGCTCAAGCCTTTGATGCAGCTGCCGTGGTTTGACGGAGAGCTGGACAGGCAGGCCGTGGAGCTTTATCTTCAGTTCCATTACATTCCGGCACCGCGTACGATCTTCCGTTCTGTCAGGAAACTGAAGCCAGGTCATTTTATTACAGTAACGGACAGGCAGATCCGGGAGCACCGGTACTGGAATGCGCTCGATGCTGCACTGGATTCAAGAACGAAACAGAGTGAAGAGGCATGCGCGGACGAGCTGGCGGAACTGCTGGATTCATCGGTCCGGATGCGTCTGATCAGTGATGTACCGGTGGGTGCGTTCCTGAGCGGCGGATACGACTCTTCCATGATCTGCTCGGCCGCGTCCCGGGCAAGCAGCAGCGGGGTGGAGAGTTTTTCCATCGGGTTTGACGACCGGAAGTTCAATGAAGCGGAACACGCAAAACGTGTGGCCGATGCGATCGGAACAACGCACAACTGTCTGTATGCGCAGGATTCACTTATGGATGATGTGCTGGAACAGCTTCCTGTCTTTTACGATGAACCGTTTGCGGATTCCTCAGCGATTCCGACCACCATCATCTCTGAACGGATGCGTAGCCGCGTGACCGTTGCTCTGGGCGGTGACGGCGGGGATGAACTTTTCTGCGGATACAACCGCCATGAGTGGCTGAGAAAACTCCATCGGTTTTCCGGGTTTTTCTCAGGAGTTGCGGGCATGCTCTCCGGGGTGCTGCCCTGGGAAAAGGCCCGCAAGGCAGCAGCACTCCTGGGTTGGTCCAGTCTTGCGGATCAGTACCGGTGTCTGCACAATATCTGGAAGCCGGGTGAATTGGAAAGACTCTATCTCGGGTATACAGACGTGGAGAATCCAGCGGCTTCGTATTTCGGTCTGGGCCTTGATGTGGAAGAAGAAACCATGGTCTGCGACCTGCATACGTACCTTGTGGATGACATCCTGACCAAGGTGGACCGGGCCTCGATGAGTGTGTCGCTGGAGACGCGTGTGCCGCTGCTGGATCACCGGATTGTCGAGTTCGCGCTCCGGCTGCCCCTGGATATGAAGTTCCGAAACGGGGACCGCAAATATCTGCTTCGCAAGGTGCTGTATCGAAGCGTACCGCCTGCGCTTCTGGACCGGCCCAAGCAGGGCTTTGCGATTCCACTGGAACGGTTGCTCAGGGACCGGTTTAAACCGAGGATGATGGAATTGCTGGACAAGGCATCGCTCAAGGAGCACGGTCTTTTTTCGCACGCATATGTGGATGCGATGCTCCGGCGGTTTCTGGAAAAGGGGCAGGGACTTCATTACCAGGTCTGGACGCTGATGTGTTTTCAGATGTGGTGGAACCGATACAAGGCATTTGTCAGGATATAGACATTGAAGATCGGAATTGTTCAGATGGATATCTGCTGGGAAGACCGCGGGCGCAATCGCGAGCGCATTGCTGCACTGATGGAGCGGGAGTGCCCGGATGATATTGACTGGGTGATTCTTCCGGAGATGTGTTTGAGCGGATTTACCATGAATGCGCAGGCTGCCGAGCTGACCGATGCGGACCTGCGGTTCTTTACGGAGATTTCGCTGAACCGTCGGATTACGGTTACGTTTGGCGGGGTCAGGGACCGGCGGAATCAATCCATAACCATGCGGGACGGTGTTGAAACCTGTGCGTATTCAAAGATTCATCTCTTTTCATACGCACAGGAGGATAAATTTTATGATCCGGGAAAAGATGTTTTGACTTTCCGGCAGAAAGATTTTAACATTACTCCTTTTATTTGTTATGATCTTCGGTTTGCCGATTGTTTTTTCCGCGCAGCATCCCAGACCGGAGTCTTTGTCGTGATCGCCAACTGGCCCGTACAGCGGAAGGATCACTGGCATACACTTCTTCGGGCGAGGGCTATTGAGAATCAGGCGTTTGTGATCGGAGTTAACCGGGTCGGGGCCAGCCCGGACGCATCCTATTGCGGGGGTTCGGCAGTTGTAAAACCGGATGGAACAGCTCTGCTGGACTGCGGCGAGGAGGATGGTTTTTTCTGTGCTGAACTGGATGTTGCAGATGTCAATCGAGTACGGACTGGGTTTCCGGCACTCAAAGACCGGAAAGAGTGGAATTTCAAGGGGATTTGAATGAAGTGGTTTATCACAGGCGGCTGCGGGTTTATCGGCCGCAATCTGACGCAAGAATTGATCTCTGAAGGGGATAATGATGTTCGGGTGTATGACAACCTTTCTGTTGGAAGTCGTGAGAGTCTTGGCAGGGTCTGCGATTTTAGTGAGCCGAACATGTCTGAGATGGGTTCAGACCTTACCGGTGTTCAGCTGGTAACCGGAGATATCCTTGACCGGGAGAAACTCTCTGAGTCCATGCAGGGAATGGATGTTGTTGTTCATCTGGCTGCCAATACCGGCGTGGAGAAATCGGTCCAGGATCCGTTTCTGGATTGCGACACCAATGTCCGGGGAACGCTCAACGGTCTGGACGCAGCGCTGAAAAACAGGATTCAGGCATTTGTGCTGGCGTCCAGCAATGCCTCTGTCGGAGAATGCGAACCCCCGCTTCGCGAAGATCTTCCGATTCGGTCGGTGTCGCCTTACGGCGCAAGCAAGGCTGCCGGTGAGGCCTACTGCTCGGCGTATTACCGGTGTTTCGGGCTCAAGACTACCGCACTCCGCTTTGGGAATGTATACGGTCCCTTGTCTGAGGGAAAGACCAGTGTGGTTGCCAAGTTTATCAAGCAGGTGCTGCGTGAAGAAAATCTGGAGGTCTACGGAGACGGCAGCCAGACCCGTGATTTTATTCATGTGAAGGATATTGCCCGGGCCATCGTTCTGGGCGCCCGGTCAGCGGATTCGGGAGGAGAGATCTTCCAGATCGCCACATTCTGCGAGACCACAGTCAATGAGATTGCAGAACGAATAATCCATCTGGCAAAAGAGAAAGCTGGGAAGTCTGTTGACGTGCTGTATGGCGATGAACGGCAGGGAGATGTGAAGAAGAACTATTCAGATGTTTCCAGGGCTCGAAATGTACTCGGGTTTGAGCCTCTGTATGATGTGCAGAGCGGTTTGGAACAGACATTTGATTTTTTTGTACAGGAGAACGGCAGACATGCATAAGGAATTGATTGAAAAGATTACATCGAAACGTGTACAGGTGGGTATTGTTGGAATGGGATATGTGGGGCTTCCGCTTGCTCTTCGTTTTCTGCAGGTCGGGATTGACGTGACCGGATTTGATGTGGATCCGGAAAAGGTGTCCATGCTCAAAGAGGGAAAGAGCTATATTGAACACATCAGCGCTGAACCCATTCAGGCAGGCATGGACAGCGGAAAATTTCATCCCACCACGGATTTCTCTGCGGCTTCAGCAGTCGATGTTCTGATGCTCTGCGTACCTACGCCACTGGACAAACATCGGGAGCCGGACCTGAGCTACGTGGTTTCATCTCTGAATTCTCTGCTGGACCACCTGCAGAAAGGTCAGATGCTGATCCTTGAGAGCACGACCTATCCCTGTACTACAGAAGAAGTGATTGCTCCGGAAGTGGAGAAAAAGGGCTTTACGATCGGAAAGGATTTCTTCTGTGTGTATTCACCGGAACGCGAAGACCCGGGCAATCCGGATTTCGAGACCCGAACCATTCCCAAGGTGGTGGGCGGTCTTACGGCTGAATGCGGAGAAGCGGGTGTTGCATTGTATGAGCAGATTATTGATCAGGTTGTACCGGTCACCTCTACCCGTGTGGCAGAAATGACCAAGATCCTCGAGAACACCTTCCGGGCGGTCAATATCGCACTGGTCAATGAGCTCAAGCTGGTGGCTGAGGGCATGGGCGTGGATATTTTTGAAGTCATCCGGGCGGCATCCACCAAACCGTTTGGCTACATGCCTTTCTATCCCGGTCCCGGACTTGGCGGACACTGCATTCCCATTGATCCCTTCTATCTGACCTGGAAGGCCCGCGAATACGGACTTTCGGCCCGTTTTATTGAACTTGCGGGTGAAGTCAATACCGCCATGCCGGATTATGTAATTACAGTTATAAACAACGCCCTGAACACGCGGGAAAAATCACTCAAGGGATCCAGAATCCTGATTCTTGGCGTGGCCTACAAGAAGAATGTGGATGATATGCGGGAGTCACCGTCATTGAATATTATTCAAAAACTCGAGGAGAAGGGTGCGCAGGTGGATTACAGTGATCCGCACGTTCCCATGCTGCCCGCAGTCCGCAAGTTCCAGTTTGACAAGAATAGTGTGGCCCTGACGCCGGACAGTATCCGTGAATACGATTGTATTGTGGTATCAACGGATCATGATGCATTTGATCTGGATATGATCCGGGAAAACTCAGATGTAATTGTGGACCCGCGCGGAGTCTATACCCCGGACGGTCAGAAAATCTTCAGGGCATGACAGGCGTTTTTGCCTTGACAATAAAGAGTTACGAGTGACAATGTTCAAGGATTGAACAATCGGCTCGCTGTTTATTGCCTGATTTTACAAGTCAGCAATCTGATTTGTGCTTGCAGCGCATGTAAGTGAAAGGGACGGAGTGTGATAAGGGTGGTCGATGGGGAACTGCGGTCGATGGTCGATAGTCTATGGCTTTTACCGAACTACGTAATAGACGCAATTAGACGCGGTTGATGGTGGAGCGTTGACTTCAGAAGGCTGAACGCAGATAACAGATAAAAACCACAATCGCTGCCAATGTGGGAGGCTGAGGGCTTGCAGGATGAGCACAGGAAAACTTATTAAAACCATTGAAAGGGAAAATGACGAGGAAGTGCTTGAATGGTACAGAATGACACCCCAGGAACGATTACAGAAATCCCAGGAATTGTGGGCGGTTTATCTTGCTTTTGGAGGAAGCCTTGACCCTGAACCCGATACTCAAAGTCCTTTCAGCGTTTTGTGGACCAAACGTTAAATTTCTTTTGATCGGCGGGCAGGCATGTATCCTGTATGGCGCTAGTGAATTCAGCAGAGATGTTGATTTTGCAATTATGCTTTCCCCGGAAAATCTGAAGAATATTAAAAGCATTCTCAGCGATTTGAATGCGCAGCAAATCTATGTGCCGCAACTGTCCCCTGAAATGTTAGAAAAAGGCCATGCATGTCATTTCCGATGTCGGCGTGAGGATGTTGAAGGCATACGAATTGACCTGATTAATGTAATGAAAGGTGTGGATTCATTTCAGGAACTTTGGACACGCAGGACGATTGTGCATATTCCGGAGGTCGGCGATGTACCGGTTATGAATCTGCGAGACATTGTGCAGTCCAAAAAGACTCAAAGGGATAAGGACTGGCCCATGATACGCCGGTTGGTTGAAACAGACATATTCAATGCAGGTGATGATCCGGATGAAGACAAAATACGGTTCTGGCTGTCTGAGTGCAGAACTGCCAGTCTTATTTGCGATTTAGCACAGAAATACAATGAGTTGGCCCGGGACGTAATGAACAAAAGACCGCTTCTTAAAGATGCAATGGAAAGTCATACTCGTAAAGTTGAAGAAAAACTGCTTGAAGAGGAAATGCAGGAGCGGAAAAAAGATAGAGAATACTGGAAACCGTTACGCCGGGAATTAACGCAGTTGCGGCATGAAAGAGGGAAAAGGGATGCATGATGCGATAACCATTGTTTCGGGCTTGCCGCGGTCCGGGACTTCCATGATGATGAAGATGCTGGAAGCCGGCGGGCTGGAGGCTGTTACAGACGGAGAGCGTAAAGCCGATGAAGATAATCCCAGAGGCTATTATGAGTTTGAGTTGGTTAAGAGAATCCAGGAAAATGTTAGCTGGTTTCCGCAGGTTCAGGGCAGGGCTGTTAAAATGGTATCCGAGCTTCTCTTTCACCTGCCTGCTGAATTTGAATATCGTATTGTTTTCATGGAACGTAACCTGGATGAAATCATCCGGTCTCAGAATACAATGCTCAAGCGCATGGGCCGGGAGCGTTCCGGGGTGACAGACGACCAGATCCGGAAGCTCTTTGAAAAGCACCTGATCAAGGTAACGGAATGGCTCAGGCAACAGAAGAATATCCGCACACTCTTTATCAGCTATAACAACACACTCGAAGATCCGAAAACCAGCATTGAGGAACTCAAAGGATTTTTCAGTGACTGCACAGACCTTGACACCGACAAGATGAGTTCTGTAATTGACCCGAACCTGTATCGCCAGAAAAAAGGATAACGCGTTTGCTCAAACAGATATCCCATATATGCGGGCGTCTTGGCATCACTCCAGTTTTAATCGGCGGATGGGCTATGAATTTTCTGGGGATTCCGCGCCAGACCCTGGATGTTGATCTGATGCTTTCAGTTAAAGAAGCCAAACGTCTTCAGGAGCAGCTTGAACGTCTCGGATATAGCGAGGTGTTCCGAAATCAGGTTTTTGTCAGGCTGCACTCAAACGAAGCGTTGGAGATTGATATACTGTTGTCTGATGCAGATACGCTTGAGAGAATTAGAGATAATGGAAAGGCGTTCCACGAACATGGGGCAGAATTTATGGTGCCGTCACCCGAGCATCTGATCGCCATGAAACTGCATGCAATGAAAAATCAGCTGTCGGAACGAATTTCAAGGGATTTGCCGGATGTTGTCGCTCTGTTGAGTATGGCAGACATTGAACCGAACAGCGAGAAGTTCAATAGACTTTGCGGAAGATACGGTACTGAAAAGATTCGCAATCTGATTGTGGATGCAGTGGATGAAAAATAAAGCAGAAGAGTTGAATCTGGACAGATTCTCCGCCAAGGCCATGAATGAAATACCCAAACCGGTTCACCGAAGACTCTCCCTCAACGAATATGAGAAATTCATCACAGCCGGCATGCAGACCATGCCCAATCTGAAAGAACTCCAGGAAGAACGCCTCAAACAGAAGGCATCCCTTCCGCCTTTTAAATTGTGAATGCAGCAAAGAGTAATGAGAAAAGAGTGATGAGAAAAAAACAATGAAGATCAACTCGGGTCTTTTACTCTTCACTTGTCACCTTTTACTGTCTTTAACCCATTGACTGCAGGTAAACATGAACATGAAAAGAACACTCTTAATCGGAATTGACGGTGCGTCCTTTTCGCAGCTTCAGAGGCTTTTTGAACTGGGTGTGATGCCCAACATGAAGGCGCTCAGTGAAAAGGGGGCTTTTCGACAAATGACCGCGGCGCTGCCGGACAACTCCGCAGTGTCCTGGTCATCGATTATGACCGGCACCAATCCCGGTGAACACGGCATCTTCGGATTTACGGATCTGATTCCGGGTACAACAACCCTTCGGTTTCCCAATTCGCGCAATCTTCGGGCTGTTCCTTTCTGGCAGCAGAATTCGGATCGGAAATATGTGATCATCAACCTTCCCTTTACCTATCCGGCTGAAGAACTAAATGGCGTTCTGATTACCGGGTTTGTTTCCCCGGACATCAATAAATCCGTGTATCCTTCAAGTCTTTTGGACAGCATTAAAGAATCCGGATATCAGACAGATGCAGATGCAGGAAAATTCAGAAAGTCGCCAACCCTCTTTCTGGATGAACTCACTGAGGTGCTGGAGGCGCGATGCAGCGTTTCCCGTATGCTTTTTTCTGACCAGCCCTGGGATACGTTCATGCTGGTTTTTACCGGATCCGACCGATTGGGGCACTTTCTGATGGATGCCTGGGAAGAGGGGGCCGGTGAGCTTTACGACCGATACCTTTCATACTACCAGCGTGTGGACGAGGAGATCGGCTGGCTTGTTGAAAATACACCCGAACCCTTCAATCTGCTGATGATGTCGGATCATGGCATGGAGCGCATCCAGGCCGAAGCGAATATTAACACACTCCTGGAACAGAACGGGCTGCTGATGCTGGATCCGTCAGCCAGGCGCGTGAATTACGGCAGTATTCTGTCTCAGACACAGGCATTTGCCCTGGAGCCTTCCCGGGTCTATATCCATTCCAAGGGAAAGTATCCTCAGGGAAGCGTAGAACAGGCCGGTGCGCCGGAAATAATCAATCGGCTTCAGGACCTTTTCCTGAACTGGGAGTTTCAGGGGCGCAGGGTAATCAAAGAGATTCATACGAAAGACAAAATATACTCCGGAGCGTGCATGGCTCAGGCCCCGGATATGGTGCTCACGGCAAACACCGGATTCAGTCTAAGGGGCAGTCTGGGCAATCCGGACGTATTTAATACTGCAACTGATTTAACTGGAGTTCACCGCGGAGAGGATTCGTTTCTTCTTTTCTGTGGCGAGAATGCAGGACAACGGATATCGCAAACTCCTCATGTAGAAGATATTTTACCCATAATGACAGACGTAGAAAGGAATTGAGCGATGGCATGTCATAACGCGAACAAGACCTGCTGGAACTGTCCGGCAGCGGTATTTAAGGGCAATGTAGATTTCCGTGCCTGTGGCCAGAGCCAGGAGCAGATCAAGGCCAGGCTGGGTGACGAAGGCCAGATTATGATCGAATGCGCGCGTCGTCCGGAACTGGGTTACTTTGAGCCAACCATAACATATGAGCAGTGCGACCAGTGGGAAGAGGGACCGTACGGATTTCAGCTCAAGAATATGCGCGTCATGATTCTGGGCATTGACGGATACCTGGGCTGGACCCTGGCCATGAAGCTTGGAAAACTCGGGTATGAAATCAGCGGCATCGACAACTACAAACGCAGGGACACGGTCATGGAAAAGGGCGCGCACACGATTGTACCGATTGGGCGCATGACCGATCGCCTTCGTGCAGCCAAGGAAGTCCACAATATCAGCGTCAATTACCGCAAGATGGATATCCGGGACCGGGAAAAGCTCCGGACATTCATTGATGAAGTCAAACCTGAGGCCGTGGTTCACTACGCAGAGATTCCCTCTGCCCCGTATTCCATGGTGGACTGCGACCATGCGCTGGAAGTGCAGGACAACAACACTCTGGGCACTCTGGGCCTGCTCTGGATTATGAAAGACATTGTGCCCGAAAGCTCTCTGATTAAACTTGGAACCATGGGTGAATACGGTGCTCCGCTTACAGGACGGCCGCTCTTTGAAGGCATGTTTCCCTCAGATGCAACACTCACGTGGCGGGATAAAGAGTGGAGCCTGGGTGGTGAAATCACACCCAGGGATCCAGTCAGTTTCTACCATGTCAGTAAAGTTCAGGATACCTACAATGTGTATGAATCCTGCAAGTACTGGTGGCTGCGCTCCTATGACATTATGCAGGGCGTGATCTTTGGCGTACACACAGATGAAGTGGCTGCCGATGAGCGTCTGCGCACCCGGTTTGATATTGACGAATGGTTCGGCACAGTCATCAACCGTTTCATTGCTCAGGCCATTGCAGGAATTCCGCTAACCATCTATGGATCGGGTGAACAGATCAAGGGCTTTATTGCCCTGGATGAAGCCATGGAATGCATGGTCCGGCTGATCAATTCACCGCCTGAGCCAGGGCAGTATGATGTGGTCAACCAGGTTACAGGCGTGTACAAACTCAATGACCTGGCTGAAGCCGTTGCAAAAATAGGCAATGAGAAATTCGGACTCGATGTACAGATTCAGCGGGTGGAAAACCCGCGGGTGGAAACCGAAGTGCACCCCTTTGAAGCCGTGGCTGCCAAACTGCCGGGTGAGTTTCAGTTATCGGATCCCATACCATTGGAAAAGACCCTGGAACAGACCTTTGATTTGCTCACACGTCCGGAAATCAAGGCGCGGATCGAAGAAAAGATGCACTCCATCATGCCCGTAACCACCTGGAGCGGCGAAAAGAAAAAATCCGGCGTGCTGGAGAAATACGCCCCCGGCACCAGGACCTATGGAGAGCATGAAGGAGTTCTTGACCGAGAGTAAGTGAGGCAGAAAAGAGTAACGTGTAAAGAGTGATGTGTAATAAAACTCACAAAGATTTGCAGGTGTGGCAGGATTCAATGAGCCTGGCTAAGAAAGTTTACAGGCTTATCCAGGATTTTCCTGAAGATGAGAGATTTGGCTTGTCTCTGCAAATGAAACGTTCAGCCATTTCCATACCAAGCAATATTGCAGAAGGAGCTGCAAGGTCTTCAAAGCGTGAGTTTGAACATTTTTTGTATATATCGTTGGGTTCACTGAGCGAGTTGGAGACCCAGTGGTTATTAGCTTTTGAGTTGGGTATGACAAAAGAGAAACCAGAGACGCATGTAACTCCAGTCCGAAAGATGCTGTTGGGGTTGATCAGACACATTAAAAAGAATTGATGTTGTCGAAAACTCTTTACTTATTTCTCATAACTCATTACTCAACCTTGGAAAGGTTGCTATGGAGTTGACAACGAAACAATTCAAAGAAAAGGTGCTGAATTCGGATAAGCCGGTGCTGGTGGAGTGCTGGGCCTCTTGGTGTTTGCCATGCAAGCAGATTGAAGCCTCTCTCAAGCGGTTGAAGGAAGAGTACGCGGGTCGGTGTAACGTATACAAAATCAATATTGACCGCAATCCGGTTATTTCCAGAGATTATACGGTCAAAGGGCTTCCGACGGTCATGACGTTCTTTGACGGAAAGGAACTCGAAAGAAAGGTCGGATCCATTTCGGACAATGATCTGAAAACCCTTGCGGAAAACGCCATTCAGTCCGCAGATGCATCCGGCACACAGACTGAGGAAGCAGCCATGTCCGAGGAAGAAGAACAGAAAATCATCGAACAGCGGCTGAAAGATTTAAACTACATGTAAGGTTGTTGAAAGGTTTATTGGTAAACAATCGCTGTGAATAATCCGTATTTTGAATTGCACAAAGAATTCAAATCCGCCGGAGCTGAAGTGCTTGTCAGCTCGGGGCAGGCCTGTGTTTTATACGGGGTGGCTGCATTCTCCAAAGACGGAGACTGGATCATAAGAGAAAGTCGGAAATCTTTTGAAGCTGTCCTGAATGTGTTGGAGCAGAAAAAAGCGTCATACAGACTGGGTATGCCGCTTGATATTCGATTCCTTCAAAAAGGTCTTACATCTTATTTTGAGTATTATGATGAAAACGGATTTCGAATGCGTGTGGATTTCGTTTCCAGGCCGCCGCGTGTTCCGGATATTGAAGGTATGTGGGATTGCGCCTTACACCGGCAGGATATCGATGTTGTAGATGTGGAAAACCTGGTTTTACTCAAGCAGACACGAAGAGTGAGGGATTACAATGTGATCGGAGCACTCGCGGAAGTCTGCGGACTGCAGATGGACCGGCCTGAGCTTGCGATGAAGTATCTTCAGGACTACGGCTTGCTTAAAGACGCTGTTCAGAAGTGGCCTGACCATGCGGTCCGATCAGAACGAAAAGCAATTCAGCTTATTCTCACCGGAGCACCCAGGTCAGACGTGGTCAGCTCGCTCGCCGTAGAGCAGGATGCAATGGTTCAGCTGGATGAAAAGAGGATTCAGAACATGCGAGAAAAAAGCATTGATTTTCGCTACACATTTGAGCGAATGAAAAAAAACTGGAAACAGGAAGATGCAACGTTCAGAAACCAGCATGAGCAGCTGACTGCTATGGCAAAAGAATATTTTGGGGAGAGCTGACGCGTGACTTACCAGGAAATTAAACGGGCGCGGGAGCTCAACGAGCGGATGGCTGAGCCCTACACCATACCGGATGAATGTCCGTATCTCAGTGAAAATCAACGGGAATTAAGCAAACTGCCCTTTGAGAAGCGGGCAGAGTGGTGGGCAGAATGGTTTTACATGGATATCAATAACAAGAGGTGTATTGACAATGACTGATGTGAAATACCGGCGTACAACGCTGGACATACTGGAGAGCGAAGCCATTTACGTCATTCGCGAAGTGGCTGCGCAGTTTGAACGGCCGGTCATGCTTTTTTCCGGGGGCAAGGATTCCATCCTCATGTCCTGGCTGGCGCGAAAGGCTTTTTATCCGGGGCGGATCCCTTTTCCGCTGATGCATATTGATACGGGGCACAATTTCGACGAGACTCTTCAATACCGGGATCGGTGGATGGAACAGATAGACGCAAAGATCATTGTCCGGTATGTGGAAGACTCCATTAAGCAGGGACGGGTCAAGGAAGAGGAAGGCGTAAATCCCAGCCGGAATGCGCTTCAGACCGTGACCCTGCTGGATGCAATCAGTGAGTTCAAATTTGACTGCGCCATGGGCGGTGCGCGGCGGGATGAGGAAAAGGCTCGCGCCAAGGAGCGCTTCTTCAGCTTTCGGGATCGCTTTGGTCAGTGGGATCCCAGGAATCAGCGCCCGGAGCTGTGGAGTATTTACAACGGAATGAAACGGCCGGGTGAGCATATCCGGGCCTTTCCCATCAGCAACTGGACCGAGCTGGATGTGTGGCAGTATATCCAGCGGGAGAAAATTGATTTGCCCAGCCTGTATTTTACCCATGAACGGGAGATTGTCCGGCGGGATGGTGTAATCCTGGCAGTGGGTGATCACAACCAGGTCGTAGACGGAGAGGCAGCAGAAACCGCCTGGGTTCGTTTTCGTACGATTGGTGACATGACTTGTACCGGTGCGACAGAGAGTCGTGCGGCAAATGTGAATGATATTGTAAACGAAGTCGCGGCTACGCGTGTAACCGAACGCGGCGGCCGGGCAGATGACCGGCGAACCGAAGCAGCCATGGAAGACCGCAAGAAAGCGGGGTATTTCTAATGAACCAGAACAACGATACCCATCTTCAGCAAACACTTGTCAAGGAGCGTGACCTTCTTCGCATGACCACTGCCGGAAGTGTGGATGACGGCAAGAGCACCCTGATCGGACGCATGCTCTTTGACACCAAGGAAATATTTCAGGACCAGATGGAGCAGCTGGAGAATGCCAGTCGGCTTCGCGGTGAGGAGAACGTTAATCTGGCCCTGCTTACCGACGGCCTCCGCGCGGAGCGGGAACAGGGGATCACCATTGACGTAGCCTACCGGTACTTTTCCACGGCCAGACGAAAGTTTATTATTGCAGACACACCCGGCCATGAGCAGTATACGCGCAATATGGTGACCGGAGCCTCCACTGCGGATCTGGCCGTGATCCTGATTGACGCACGAAACGGTGTGTTGCCGCAGAGTCGGCGTCACGGGATTATCGCCAGCCTGCTCGGCATTCCGCACGTGGTAGTGTGCGTTAACAAGATGGACCTTGTAGAGTATTCCCGCGAGCGATATGATGAGATTGTGGCTGAGTACCAGGAATTTGCACAGAAACTCAAGATCCATGACATTGAATTTATTCCGGTATCCGCGCTGAACGGAGACAATGTGGTCAATCGCAGTGACCGCATGCCCTGGTTTAACGGACAGCCTCTGCTTCAATTCCTGGAAAACGTAACCATCAGCGCGGACCGGAATCTGGTGGACTTCCGATTTCCTGTCCAGTACGTGGTCCGGCCCAACCAGGACTTCCGGGGATTCTCCGGTCAGATTATGAGCGGAACCATTTCCAGAGGCGAAGAGATTATCGTCCTGCCCGGCATGCAGTCCAGCCGAATCAAGAGCATTCATTTTTATACCAATGAACTTCAACAGGCTGCCGAAGGCCAGTCTGTGATTCTGACCCTGGAAGATGAGATTGATATCAGCCGGGGAGATATGATTGTGCGGCAGCGCAACATCCCGGAAGTGGAGAATGAATTTGAAGCCACGCTTTGCTGGATGGACGAACAGAACACCCTGTCCACAAACACCAACTACATTCTGCAGCAGACCACCAACCAGACTCAGGCGTTTATTGACGAACTGAACTATCAAATAGACGTCAACACGCTTCACCGGGCAGATGCGGATACGCTCAAGCTCAATGAGATCGGCAGGATTAAAGTAACCACTGCCCGGCCGGTCTTCTTTGATCCCTATGAACTCAACCGTCATACCGGTGGATTTGTGCTGATTGATCCCAATGACTTTCGGACTGTTGCCGCAGGTATGATTCGCCACAGCTCGCGCAGCACCATTGAGGCGAGCCGTAAGAAACAGCGTGGAAAACGAATGACTGCGGACAGAAGCGAACCGGCATTCCGAGACCCGGGACTGGTCGGTACCCGTGACCGGATACGTCGTAACGGACACGCCCCGATCTGCCTCTGGCTTACGGGTCTGTCCGGCTCGGGAAAGAGTACGGTTGCCAAAGAAGTGGAGAAGCGTCTCTTTGACCATGGGCGGTCTGTGATGCGGCTGGACCAGGAAACCTTTTGCCACGGACTGAACGCGGACCTGGGGTTTAAACGCGAAGATTGCCGCGAAGCTGTACGGCGTATGAGCGAGGTGGCGAGGATCATGACCGAGTCCGGTCATATTGTGATTATTACATCCGTCTCTCCGTACAGAGAGGACCGTGAGTATGTCCGCCAGGTCTTTGCGGAAAACGAATTCGCGGAAATACACCTGGACGTCTCACTGAACGAAGCGGAAAAGCGGGATCCCAACGACTTGTTTAAAAAATGCCGAAACAATGAAATCCGCTTTGTCCCAGGCATTGACGCGCCGTACGAAACACCCGAAAACGCAGACCTGACCCTGAAAACCGAAACCTGCGGAATTGAGCAGGCAGTGGAAAACGTTATGCAGCTACTCCATGATACGACTGGATTTGTTGAGAAATAGCATTTTAGGTATGTTTTGCTGGACTATATCTAATGTTTACTTGTAAGTAAGTAAATAAATGATATACTATTAATTATGAATAAGGAAACAATTAAAGAGGTTGTTCGCCAGTTTAATGACCGGAAGCTTTCGGATACAAAATCCCGGTCTGTCTCGGTTCCAACGGATTCGGGTAAAGTCGTGTGTCTAACCGGCGCGCGCAGGACTGGAAAAACATTTATCTTCTTTCAGATAATGAAAGAATTAATGGCCCGGGGAATCAAACGGGAACAAATTCTTTATCCTGTCAATTCCACCTGAGGCGGATCAAAAACATGGCTCCGCCGACCCGTCTAAATTTTCTTTTTGTCTTTTGTTTTTATCTTTTGAGAGTAACTATGAACTGCGAAAGACTTTTTTTGACAGGATCGACAGGATAACTGCGGATAAATGAAACTGAAAAAGATGTATTCAACGCTGGAGACGCAGATGACGCAAGGGACGCAATGAAAAGCAGAATGATGTTTCAGGACGAGAAAAATATCGACAATTCTATCCTGTAAATCCCGTTAATCCTGTTTAAAATTTTCTTTATGTCTTTGGTTTTTACGAAGTCAAGCTATAGACTATCAACCATAGGCTGCTTTCTTATACGTTTCTCTTTTTAGAGACATCGACGCAATTAGCAGCGTTCCGTTTACAAAAAGATAGTACTTGAAAATTAGAAGTGAAAGTTCTATAATTCATGCATATGATATCAAGGTGTTGTAAAGAAAATATTACAAAGCTTTCCGGTCTGTTCCCGGCGATTTTGATAATCGGTCCCCGGCAGGCGGGGAAAACCACGCTTTGCCGCCATTTTATAAAAGGGGAGTACTATGATCTTGAGCGTCCATCAGATATTCAAGTCTTTGAAGGGGATATAGAATTTGCCTTAGAGAACACCCCCAGGCCCGTTGTCATAGATGAGGCTCAGCAGCTTCCCGAGTTATTCAATGTATTGCGTAGTCTTATTGACGAAGACAGAAAAAAGAATGGCCGGTATTATCTGCTGGGTTCTGTGAATCCGTTTCTGCTAAAAAATATTTCTGAAAGTCTTGCCGGTCGGGTCGGGATTGTTGAGCTCACCCCCTTTTTTTACAAAGAGGTTAAAAATAAAAAGAAACTGGATGAGTTGTGGCTCAAGGGAGGGTATCCGGACTCTCTGTTGACCCGGACAAATGAGGATTCGTTTCTCTGGCGTGAAAATTATATCAGCACTTTTATTGAACGGGACATGATTCGTCATGGTGTGGATATGTCTCCCCGGCAGATCAGAATATTTCTCGGTATGCTTTCAAATATTCACGGCAATATTCTGAATTTATCCGAGATCGGGAAATCAATGGGGATCTCCTATCACACAGTGAACAAGTATCTTGATATCCTTGAGAGTTACTTTCTTATCCGCCGTTTGCATCCGTACCATGCAAATATCAGAAAGAGGCTTGTCAAGTCACCGAAATTCTATTTCAGAGACAGCGGGATCCTTCATTCGCTGCTTCAGCTCAAGGACCACCGGCGTCTGCTGGAATCTCCCAAGCGTGGCAACAGTTGGGAGGGATTTCTTATTGAGCAGATAATCAATCACTGCCGCACGGTCACCCCCCATGTCAACTTTTATTATTTTCGGACCCATGCTGGTCTGGAAGCGGATTTTATCATTGAGAGCAACAATACAAAAATCGGAATAGAGATTAAACTCTCTGCTTCGCTGAAGCCTGAAGATTACAGAAATATGAGATCACTCAAACAGCAGAAAATTATTGACCAGGGCATTGTTTTATATAAAGGCAAGCGTACGTTTCCAATTGAAGATAAAATACAGGCCATGCCTGCGGAAAAATACCTGAGTGACCCGACAGCCTGGAGCGTTTCCGTTTGAGATGCCGATCAGATGATCAAGGCCGGTGCTGGTCTTTTATAACGTCACTTGCGTCTAAAGCGTTCCAATATTATGTTTTTACGTAGTTCTGTAAGTTACAGACCATAAATTCAGTTATCTGTTATTTGGAGCTGTCGTCAGTAAATCAGTTCCCAATAACCAATAACAATTAACTGGCCTTCCATCAACCATAGACTATTGTCTTACTTAACTCATTACTCATTACTGTAGTCTTACTTCACCCTTAACTCAACCTTTGAAAGGTTCCCATGCACAAAAATAGAGTCCTCATAACCGGCGGGGCGGGATTTATCGGCTCGCACCTGTGTGATGTATACGTAAAAAGAGGCTTGGATGTTCTCTGCCTGGACAACTTCTTTACCGGCAGCAAGGACAACATCCGCCACCTGCTCAAAGAAGATAACTTTGAACTGATCCGCCATGACGTGGTCGAGCCCATTCTGCTCGAAGCAGACTTTATCTTTCATCTGGCCTGCCCCGCATCCCCGATTCACTACCAGCACAACCCGGTCAAGACCATCAAGACCAATGTCATGGGCACCATCAACATGCTTGGCCTGGCCAAACGAGTGGGGGCGAGAATCCTGCTGTCCTCCACATCCGAAGTCTACGGTGACCCGGAAGAACACCCGCAGAAAGAAACCTACTGGGGCCATGTCAACCCCATCGGTATCCGCTCCTGTTACGACGAAGGCAAGCGCGTGGCCGAAACCCTGATGATGGACTACAAGCGTCAGAACAACGTGGATATTCGCATTGCCAGAATATTCAATACATTCGGCCCGCGAATGGCATTTAATGACGGTCGGGTGGTCAGCAACTTCATCGTCCAGGCGCTTAACGGAGAAGACATAACCATCTACGGCGACGGCAGTCAGACGCGCTCCTTCTGCTATGTCGCAGACCTGGTTCGGGGCCTGATCGCTTTGATGGAAACAGAGGATATCACCGGACCTGTCAATCTTGGCAACTCGGACGAACGGACCATCAAAGAACTCGCGGATATGATCATCCAGATCACAGAAAGCCAGTCCAAAATCATCCACAACGAACTCCCCCAGGACGATCCGACCCGAAGAAAACCGGATATCACCCTGGCCAACGAAAAACTCAGCTGGCAGCCGGAAGTCAGGGTTGAAGACGGGCTGGAAAAAACGGTGGAAGGATTTAAGTCAGTGATGAGAGACCAGAGATAACTGCAGTCGATGGCTTTAACTACAGTAAAGAGAGACGTGTAAGGGGTAAAGAGTACAAGTATTTACCACCCTTTCTCCCATCCTGTCAATTCCACCTGAGGCGGATCAAAAACATGGCTCCGCCGACCCGTAAATTCCTCCTGAGGCAGATCAAAACATGGCTTCGCCGATCCACCTGAGGCGGACCAAAAGCATGCCTTCGCCGGCCCATCTAAATTATTTTTTTAAAGTGAATTTCAGGTAATTCGGATTTCTTAGCGAACAATGCGGTTGTTATACATAAATGAACCAAAATAACCCTTGCGATATTAATCATAAAGTATAAAATACTATTTAATACTTTATTGCTATAGTGAAAAGCAGTGTTTAATAGGGTGCCATGGAAGATCTCTTACAAAGAATAATACTGGAAAATCAGAAACTGATTTCGGAAAAGAATCTAATGCCCCGTGGGTTTTCTATTCCAAAGACTGATAACATATCAGTATTGGTGGGTATTCGGCGTTGCGGGAAAACATATACCCTATATGAGATAGCAAAGAAGCTTAACTCAGAACAGATTCTGTTTCTTGATTTTGAAGACGAAAGACTGCTTCCCTTAAACTCTTTATCCAATTATGACATTATTATTGATTCATACAAAATGCTGTTTCCGGATAAGAAACCAATTGTATTTTTCGATGAGATTCAAAACCTTGAGAACTGGCATCTTTACTTGAAGCGCCTGCATACAAAAGAATACAAGATATATGTTACAGGGAGCAACGCCCACCTGATCAGCCGTGAGATTGCGACATATTTGAAAGGACGTAGCCTTGAAACAACAATTTATCCTTTCTCGTTTATTGAGTTTCTAAGACTGAAGGATGTGAGAGTTGAAAAGAAAGATACCATAATAAATCGGCCATCAATAATCCATCATTTTGAGGAGTATATGCAATACGGAGGCTTCCCCGAGGTAATCAAAGCGGGAACAGATGAAAAAAGGGCGACAGCAAAAAACATATACAATCTCCTTTTTTATAAAGACCTGGTTTCCAGGTTCGATAAAGACGATTACTTGTTGAAATTGGTAGTTAATAAGGTTGTTGAGAACATTACAAATGAATTTTCGGTGGCCAGCCTTGCCAAAAGAATTAGATCCTTATACAAAACCACAATTCCTACAGTTACCGATTATTTCAATATTTTGCCGGAACCCTTTCTTTCGTCCAATATTTATCCATACCGGAATTCTTTTATCCGTCGGGAGCTGAAAAGAAAGACATACCTGGCAGACAATTCATTTATTTTTTTGAATCGGATTTCGCATGATAAGTCGAGATTATTTGAAAATATGGTTTTTAATTATCTCCAGCGAAACCACTCGGACATATATTATTATAAGACAAAAAGCGGCAAAGAGGTTGATTTTCTTATCCGTCAGCAGGATGGATTTGAACTGATACAGGCGTCTTATTCTCTTGAGAATATGACAACGCGTGAGCGGGAGATTGGATCGCTAACAGCAGCAATGGAAGAGCTGAAAGTGGATACCGGTATAATTTATACATACAATTCATCTGAAAAAATCCAAATCGGCAGTCAGACAATAAAAATTATTCCCTTTTGGGAAAGAGTATTGGAGAGTGAATAACCACCAGTTCGTCATTGACGGCTTTGACTGAATAAAAGGGAAATGCGGTCGATGGCTTTAACTACAGTAAAGAGAGAAGTGTAAGGGGTAAAGAGTACAAGTATTTACCACCCTTTCTCCCATCCGGTCAATTCCACCTGAGGCGGATCAAAAACATGGCTCCGCCGACCCGTTAATTCCTCCTGAGGTGGATCAAAAACATGGCTTCGCCGCCCCGTCTAAATTTTCTTTTTGTCTTTTATTTTTTACGCAGTCAAGCTATAGACCAAAGAACATAGACTATCGGCCATCGACTGTAGTACCCCATCGACGATTGACTTTCGACTGCAGTTACAGGATAACTGCGGGATAAATGAAACTGCAAAAGATGTATTCAACGCTCGCCGGAGGTACGCATTTGATCCGACTCAGTCGGAAAGAGACGCAGATGGCGCAAGGATAAAGGTGAAGGCGATTTTCTTGATATTCGTTGTCGATGCGGGTAGAATGGTGAATGAGAACAGAATTTTTGGTTGAGAGGAGATGAAAATGTACAATACGATTAAAGCGCATGTAAGTGAAAGGGACGGAGTGTGAGAAGGGCAGTCGATAGTTGATAGTCAATTGTCTATTGCTTACAGAACGAACATTGGGAACGATAGAGACGCTATAGACTGCGATTGACTATCGACTTCGGTTTAAGCTCGTCTAAAATAATTATTTTTAAGTGTTAAGGCTTGTTATAATACATAAATGATTCAAAATAACCCTTGTTTTGTTACAAAGAAATTAAATAAAAGCCTTTGTTTTTGAACGTAAAAATGCTTAATAGATTGTTAAATAACTACTTAAAGAAATGGCGTCTATCTTTTTCCAGGAAGCCTCTTGTTTTACGAGGGGCAAGGCAAGTTGGAAAGACTGTTGCTGTACGTATGTTTGCAGATCAATACGATTATTTTTCCGAATTGAACTTGGAGTTCAAGGAAAACGCTGCTTTTTTAAACGTGAATTAACACCTCACGAAGTTATACAAGCTATAAAATTACGAGAACACATACCTGCTGAGACGAATTCATGGCTTCTGTTTCTGGACGAGATTCAAGCCTGCCCCAAGGCCATGTCAATGCTTCGGTACTTTTATGAAGAAGTCCCGGAATTACATGTAATTGCCGCAGGATCACTTTTAGAGGCTGTCTTGCAGAGTGAACAAATATCTTCCACCATTGATTGATAAGCTTAAGAATATTTTTGAAAAACAAACATAAATCAGTTATTGCGAGGTCTGGGTGTTAAGCGACAAATGTCATTGCCCATAAACTATAAAGGTAACACATTGGTATCACCATTGAGGATTGACATGATGGTTGAAGATAAGGTGATTGTTGAATGCAAAGCTACGTCTGAATACCAGAAGATATTTGAAGTTCAGGCGTTGACATATCTCCGGTTGTCAGGATTGCGGTTGGCACTGGTGGTTAATTTTGGCGAGAAATTAGTAAAGGAAGGCATTCGCAGGGTAGCAAACAAGCTTTATTTAATAGCGTCTATTGCGTCTATAGCGTTCCCGGTAAAATTTAAACGAAAATAATAGAAACTGATATATATTAAACGCAAGAGACGCAAGTGACGCAAGGGAACAGGGTGAAAAAATACCACCAAAGAGGGTCACAGTTCTTGCCTTTAATAGCGTCCATTGCGTCTATAGCGTTTCAGAATATGGATTTATTATTTCATTGAAAAACACTAGAAAGAGGGCTATACTCTTACACAATAATAAAGGTGAAATATACGAAAGACACAGTTGTTGAACAAAGGAGGATCGGAGATGACTGTTGCTGAAATATTATCAAAAGCTGGTGAAAGTGAATCAGAGGCTCTTCGTGAACATGCCATTTTTCTGTGCATGTCTAAGATTTCTCGCTACGAAGCCGAGTCGGAACGGTTTCAGAAAAAATACGGAGAGTCGTTTGATTCCTTTCGAAAACAGATACGAAGTGGAGATAAAAAAGAAGATTTTATAAAAGAAGATGATTTTCTGGACTGGGAGTATGCCACCACAGCATTATCATATTGGCGCGATTGCTTAGAGGAACTTCGCAGTGCTGGCTGATATAATTGATCAGCACAGCGGTATTATCAGTTCATGGAATGTGTCAGAATTTGACCGTGACGGGACCAATTTTCGTATGAAAGCACGAGTACGGTTTGTGGATAATTCCGTCCTTGTGATACGGCAAATTGTACTTGGCTCTTCAAAATATAAATATGCATATCAATGGCAGGATAAACACAACCGACTGATAATTCGATGGGATAATGCACCACACTGGAAAGATATAGAAACATTTCCCTGTCACAAACATATTTCTGATAATGATAATCCTTTAGCGGATTCAAGTGGTGGTGATTTGTCGCTGGTCTTTGCTGAAATTGCAAAAAAATTGCATTAGGTGCCCATTTCCCTGTGCCTTTAATAGCGTCTATTGCGTCTATAGCGTTCCCACTGTTTTTTATCCTTTGTAATTCAAAAGGCAGAAAATCGAAAAGATTGAACAGATATAAGTAAACGCAGGTGACGCAAGTGACGCAATGAAAAGCAGAATGATGTTTCAGGACGAGAAAAATTGACAATTCTATCCCGCAGATCCCGTTAATTTCACCTGAGGTGGATCAAAAACATGGCTTCGCCGACCCGTCTAAATTTTCTTTTTGTCTTTTATTTTTTACCCAGTCAAGCTATACACCATGGACTATCGGCCATCGACTGTAGTACCCCATCGACGATTGACCATCGACTGTACTGAATAATCTTCCAACTTAAAAAGGTTTTTCTTGTCAAATGATCAGCTTAGAATATAATGTTCAAAGTTTGAACAAACAGGCCGTGGATGAAAATATCAGGCAGATCCTTTTCCTGGATTTGTGCTTGAAGCGCATGTAAGTGAAAGGGACGGAGTGTGAGAAGGGCAGTGATGAGTGAAGAGAGAAGGGTAATGCTGACGGTGCTTCCTGATTTTCTTCAGTTTTTATTTTGTTGATCCGCTGAATATTTTTGACTCAAGACGAAACGTGTAGTATAATATTACAAAATATTTAGCCGTGAGGATGAAAATGAGTGTGATAGATCAGATGAATCTCCAAAGACGAAAAAGGTTGTTAGGCAGAGAACTTGAAAGATATGTTTCCATTCTCTCCAAGCGTCCTGAAATTATTGGAGTCATTGTTTTCGGCTCTGCCGTGGATGAGCGGGAAGTAAATGAAGATTCTGATCTTGATTTGGTGGTTGTTGAAGAAACAACAGAGCCTTTTATGAAGCGGCTGAAAAAAATAAGAAGACTCTTACACCCGAAAATTGCCACTGACATATTGGTCTATGCGCGGGATGAGTTTAAAAAATTAAGCAAAAACAGACCCTTTGTAAAAGAAGAGATCGTTGAAAAAGGAAGAATTCTGTATGAACGAGAACGCGGAGCGTTGGCTTAACTTTGCTTGAGAGGACTTACGGGCAGTCATATCACTGAAACGGGATGGAGTTTTTACGCAGTGCTGTTTTCATGCTCAGCAGTGTGTTGAGAAGGCAATCAAGGCAATAATTGCAAACACCGGTGTTGTCCCACCCCGTATACATTCATTGAGTGAATTATTAGAACATATATCAACGGATAGTCTTGCAGATTTGTTGGAATCCATGGAGGATCTGGATAACTATTACATACCTGTTCGGTATCCTGACGCCATGCCCGGCACCGGT
>CAZGEP010000020.1:0-39617 GCA_964524955.1 uncultured Planctomycetota bacterium
CATTCGGAAATACATGTACCGCAGTCCACACACGTCTCTTCATCAACCGTGGCGACTTTGTCGACCGTTATTGCATCCACCGGACACACCTGCTCACAGAGTCCGCATCCTGTACACGTTTCTTTATCAATGGTTACTGCCATGGTACTGCCTCCTGAAGAAAAAGTTATTTCTGTCTTGTTTTCATCACCAGAAAACCACCTCTGCCGCGGCCTTCCTCAGCCTGCTGTATTGTGTGTATCTGATCCGGCATGGTAAATATGGTTTGATACACCACCGGCGGTCTGCAGCCGACCCGGATCAGCATTTCTTGTACGTCGGACAAACTGAAAAACCGTGCATTCGCGTACACCGACCCTTTCGCGTTCTGATACGTCTTGCCCAGAAAACTATCCCGATCAATGATGCCAATAATCAATCTCCCACCGGGTCTGACCACCCGGACACATTCCCTGAGTACCTGCAGCGGATCCTGTACAAAACACAGGGCGGTAAATATCCCCGCATAATCAAAGCTGTCTGTAACAAAGGGCAGCATCTCTCCTACACTGCAACACGTTTGCATGCCTCTTTTTCCGGCAAAAGACAGCATGGGCATGCACGGATCAACCCCTACTCGGAATCCCAGCACAGATCCGAACCGGCCCGTTCCAACGCCAACCTCCAAACCAATACCGCTTTCGGGCATACACAATCGAACCGCTTTTATTTCCGATAAATAAGTAAACCTGTTTTTTTCATACCATGCATCATATGCAACCGGATTCCAGACGCATACAGTTCCTGTTCCCGAAGTTTTTCCGCTCAACCGCTCACGAATAAACCGAAAAAACAATTTCCAGTCCTGCATGCATAGCGCAAAAAAAGCCCCCACAGTTCCAGCAGACCCCATGCCCACCGGACATCCCTGTTGTCCGCAAAACGGACAGACAGAAAACATGGCATACAATCCGCTGAATCCGAACCACCACCCAAAGAACCTGAACAAATAACCAAGCGGCGAACAAGGCTTCTCCATTTGCCCCGGTTTATGCTCTTTGCATACGGTTTCCATTTTTCATACCCGTTTTTTGCGGTCATTGGCGCTCTTCAGGCCCGCTTCCGAAGCACAATGGCATTCTCCGGACATTGTCCCACGCAGGCTCCGCATCCCTGACAAAGCTGCGCATTGATATAGGCTTTTTTCTCTACCGTGATCGCTCCAAAACGGCAGGCCTGAACACACGCACCGCATCCGGTACATGCCTTGGGATTGATTTCCGCACATAGCGGTGTACCGCCGGCGTATTGCTTTAATTCCTGAATGCGCGCCTCGATCGCCTGTTTTTCGTTTTCAAGCATGGCAATTTCCTGTTCCGCAGTCATGGCCGGCTGGGCCGGTGCCGGATAGGGAGCTTGCGGAAACGGCTGTCCGGCCGCCGGTCCCATGGGGGACTGCATGGCCGGTGTATTAAACATGCCGCCACCCTGCATACCGCCTCCCCGACGGCCCATCCCACCGCCACCTCGTCCGCCGCCTCCGCCGCCGCGTCCCATTCCTCTACCCATTCCGCCTCCGCTCATATTTCCCTGTGGCATATCTTCGCTCCTTCCTGATAAAATTCAAATGTGTTCGGGTACATCACGTTTAATTCTTTGAAATCGTTCTGTAATACTCGTCATTCATACTCCTGCTCGTTCTTCCTGAATATATTTTCAATAATATCGTTATGTGATGGAAAGGGAATCAACGGCAATGCCGCCGAATCAAAAAAGTCAGCATTTTGAACCTCATGATTCATTCGTAATTCGCCGCCTGTATATGCAACATGGTATCCGATAATAATAATGGATCCGTACATCTCGGATTCCCGATGATACACGCCGACCAGCTGTCGAACCTCTCCCTGAAAACCAGTCTCTTCTTCAAGTTCCCTCAGACAAGCCTGTTCAGGACTCTCTCCGGATTCCATAAATCCGCCGGGCAATGCCCATGCCCCGGCACCGGGTTCATTGTTGCGCTGAATGATAAAAATACGATCATTACGGGTCACCGCTGCCACGGCCACCGGCAGGGGATTATCGTAGTGAACCCAGTGACAATCCGGGCAATAATACCGGCATGTATCATCCACTTCAATATTCATGCATCCCCATATCAACTTGCGGCTGCATATCGGGCACCATGTATAAGCCGCTTTCATTGGTCATTCCCGGCGACAGACTTGTCTGCCATAAGCTTGTTCAGCTCCTCCAGCAACACATCAATCTTCTGAACCCCAACCAAATACGTTTTTTCATGGCCGTCTTTAAAAATCATTATCGTCGGTATACCGCGAATAGTATATTCTGCAGTCAACTCGGATGCCTGGTCGACGTTCAACTTGGCCACTGTTATCCGATCGCCCAACATCTCGGCAATCTGATCCATCATCGGAGTTTGACGTCGACAGAGAGCGCTCCAGGGGGCCCAGAAATCAACAATCGTGATTCCTTCCTGAATGATTTCTTTAAATGTACTACTGGTGAGTTCAACGATTTTATTGGAGGCCATTGTCTGCTGTTTGCTCCATGTGATTTGTGAACAGCACATCCGGTCTCCAGCGTTGAAAACCGGACCATACTGCGTTATTCAGGTATTTCGTCCATATCCCTGTACCGTGCCAGAAGTTCGCCGGATTCCAGCAGCATATACTCCTGACCGTCCATCGTGACGGATGCCCCGGCGTACTGCTTGTAAATCACACGATCCCCCACTGCGATTTCTTCTGTTGCATTCTCCGCCACGGCCACGACTTCAGCCTCATTGATCTTTTCCTGTACACTGTCCGGAATGATAATTCCACCGGCGGTCTCTTTTTTCTCCGCCACCGCTTTGACAAGTATTTTTCCGTTAATGGGATAAATTTCCATGATCCGTCCTCCTACTGCAACAATGTATTTAATTTATTTTCATCAAATCCAACAACAATCCGTCCGTTTATATCCACCTGCGGCACTGCCTGCTGACCGCTGCGCGCGACCAGCTGCTGCGCCGCGTGGGTATCGCGTGAAATATCAATCTCCGTAAATCCAACCCCCCTGGACCGCAAATAATTCTTAACACTCCCGCACGCCGGACAATGCGGACTGGAATAAACAGTCACCTGCTTCGACTCTTTTTTGCGGGATTTTCCAGACACCGCAGGAGCCGTTGAAAAAAACAGGCTTTCATAAAAACGAGCGCTCTCCACACCTTCAATACTTCTCTCTTTTTTACCTTCCTTAAATATCACCACCGTCGGGACCTTGCGCACATCGTGCTTTTTATGAATCGTCTTCACCTGTTCCACGTTCACGGCAGCAACTGGTATTTCCGGATTCTCTCTGCTGAACGCTTTTATTTCCCGAAGCGCCCGTTTGGATGCGTCGGAAAAATCACCGTGAAAGAAAACAACAGATGCATCCGAATGTTTTTCGATATACCGATCAAAATGTTCCGGTTTTTTAATCCACGCTACCATCGCATATAACCTCCTCGCACAAAATCATGTATTGAATTCAAGAATCTCCGCTGTTCTGAATTCATTCCATCGTCTTCCTGAAATTCAGAACACACCCAAAATTCATATCATCATCATGACTGATGTTTTCACACACTTCCCGGTCAAACTCAAATCCACTTCTCAAGATTTCATTCTTTATCTGTGTTATCGTCAGATCGGCCAGCCCCCAGCCCGGGCTGTCGTTTTTGTTGTGTTTGGGATATACAGACAGCATAGCCCCGAGTTTGAGCAAACGGTAAAATTCACTGTATACGGCTCCCCTGTCCTCGACAAGCTGGAGGACATCGTATGCCAGAACCGCATCCATGGACTGATCCGGCAGCGAAATCGGCAACGCACCGGATACAGGCATCACGGTTACATTCTGCAGACCATTCCGGTCGATCTTATCTTTCAGTATTTCCAGCGCTTCGCTGTTTTTGTCCACTGCAGTGACCCGGCCCATTACCCCCACAGCCTGGGCAAGCGGCAGTGCGTAATGCCCGACCCGGGCACCAAAATCCAGCACATGCCAACCAAATTCAATGCCGATTTTTTTCAAAAAAACAAAACCGCCCTGTTCTTCCCAGTGCTGCATCTTCAATTGACAATCGGTCATACTCAACAGGACATCTCCTCAAATTCTAATTTAAAAGTTCAAAGTTCATTCAAGCGCTCCATGCTTTTTTCCGCAACCTTGATTTCCTTTTTAAAAAATCGTTTCAGCCGATCTACCAGCGCGCTTCGTTCATCATCGGTGGAGCAGTGCTTCATCAAGCCGCCTGCCCAGCTCAGATTGGCTTCCACTTCCTGGGGAATCCGTTCACTGTCGTGCCGGACCGCTTCGTGCGGACACACTTCATGACATTTTCCGCAGCGAATACATCTGGCATCATCAATCACTGCTTTGTCGTCTTCCATCCCGATTGCACTGACCGGACATTCGGCTGTACAGACTCCGCATCCCACACACATTTCCTCATTTACCCACGGCATTGGTTCACTCCTTTGGCCACTGGTTTTGTTTGAACTCCATAACTTTGTTATACCATTTTAACTCTATTTTCCGCAACTGTCAAGCAATTAAATTAAATTCAGGTAGGCACCGGCAATACTCCGAAGAAAACCTCCGGCAGGATAAAAAGATGTTTAACGTGGTTACGTTTGTATGAAGTAGAAAAATCCCTGCCGAAGGCGGTATGTCATGACCATTTCAATGCAGCCTCTATTGCGGCCAACGCAATCGGCTCTTTTCCGGGATCCGGCGACAATTCCGGCTGCCCGGCACAACGCAGGGTTGCCAGCTGTTCCGCGGTCCAGTCGGAACGAATAGCAACGGTTACGGTATCGATATTTTTTATCATCGTCCTGCTGCTGCTGACAATCTGCCCACCGATGATTCGCTGATTCTCACGATTGAAAACAAGTTTTATTGAATACGGTTTTTTTCCAATCATCATGGAGTGCTGGTCTGCGGATTGTTGTATTGAAGAAAACGTTTCGATTCCCTGTTTTTCTGCAGCTTCGGCAGTAAGGCCGGTACCGGCAATGGATTTGTCAAAAAACTTTGTGGCAAAACTGTTCACAAAGGCAGGAAATTTTACACGCCCTCCCAAAATATTTCGACCGGCAATCCGTCCGCCGATCACTGCATTCGGTCGCAACTGGCCCAGGCCGGGCATACCGGTAATGTAATTCTCAAACTCAATCAGATCGCCGGCAGCATAAATATCCGGATCCGATGTCTGCAGATATGGATTTACCACCAGCCCCAGCTTGCCGATTTCCAGCCCTGCTGTTTCGGCCAGGTCCGTACGCGGACGGGCACCCGCAGAAACAATAACCATTTCTGTTGAAATCTCTTCACCGGAATCCAGGGTAATTCCGTTTACCGACTGATTTCCATTAATCTCTTTGACGCGTGCGTTCAGCCGCAGCGACACGTTGCGCTGTTTCATTTCCTCTTCCACTTCCCGGCTCATGTCCGCGTCCAATGCGGCCGGCAATACATGGTCCAGCATCTCCACCACTTCTACGGACACTCCTTTTTTGGCCGTCAAATACGCAATCTCAATCCCAATCGCGCCAGCACCGATCAACACGCACCTTTTAATGCGCTGCATATTTATTCGATTGAGAATCTGAAAGGCATCACCGCTTTTGCGAAGCGTGAACACACCATCCACCCCCGTCCCTTCAATCGGCGGAACAACTGGCTGCGCACCCATGGCAAGCATCAACTTGTCATACGAATAGGCCTTCTCATCGGCAGCGGTTACGGTCTTATTCTTTCTGTCAATGGATGTAATACGTTTGTTTATCAAATGGATGCCCGCATCCGTAAATATCCGGTCATCCTTGTAAGACGGATCCACCAGCACATCACCGCAGCAAATATACGGTGTCGCACAACGGGTCAGCAGTCCTTTTTCATCTTCTTCCCGAAATACCGTTACGTTCATATCCGGGTTGCGTTTTTTGATCATCATTGCCGCCATGGCGCCGGCACCCGAACACCCGATAACAATTACCTGATTTGTTGTATTCATTTTATCCAGCCTTTCATTTGACGGTTACAGTTCTTGGAATATTCGGACCAGCGGTCATGACTTCGCGGAACCGGCACCAAATTCCCTGTCCAGGATCTTTATTACACCGTGCTTGCTCTGGATACTGGTCGTTGCTGCAACCACTGCGCCCTTTTTAAAGTAAACCGTAAACGGAAGCCCCATAAAATCCGAACATTCCGGCAACTGCTTGATAAACGAAGCCGCAGGAATATCAAAGTCCATATCCCGGAAGGCAACATGGGGATATTGCGATTCCAGCTCTTCCATGCTCTTGTAAACCGGAATACACATCGGCCCCATCCTGCCGCAGCAGATCATAACATTTTCATGGGTTTCAAGTAATTTTACTGTCTCTTCAGTGCTTTCCAGATGTTTAAGTTTCGTGTCCAGCATGTGAATTCCTTTCAAGATAATGTTGAACGTCCATTGCCGCCACGCAGCCGCGACCCGCAGCCACTACGGCCTGTTTATACACCGGATCACACACGTCTCCACAGGCAAAAACGCCGGGAGTTACCGTCCGGGATGAATCCGGCTCCACGTGAATAAAACCGTTCTTGTCTACGTCGACAATCGTTGCAAAAACATTGGATTTAGGATCGTGACCAATGGCAACAAAAATACCCTCACACGAAATTTCCTGTAATTCATGGGTCTGGGAATTTCTAAGTACTGCTCCCGTGACACGGGCTTGCCCTTTTATTTCTTCCACCACCCACGGAATTTTCCACTTGATTTTCGGATTCGCTTTTGCCTTTTCCACTTCAATCGGTGCGGCTCGAAGGTATGCGCGCCGATGCACAATCGTCACCTGTTGTGCAAATTTTGTCAGGAAGACCGCGTCCTCCATTGCGGTATTTCCACCACCTACAACCAATACATGTTTGTCACGAAAAAACGCACCATCGCACGTTGCGCACCCGGACACACCTTTGCCGTAAAATTTTGATTCCGTGGAAATGGGCAGGCGCCTTGCCTCTGCGCCTGTAGCGATAACGAGGGCTTTTGTCTGTATACGGTCGCTGTCTGTGCTGACAGCAAACCCATTCTCCTGCCTGGACACCCCGGTAACCGGTTCCGCATAAAATCGCGCGCCAAACCTCTCTGCCTGTTTTCTCATCCGGTCGATCAATTCTGAACCGGAAAGCGGTTCAAAAAACCCGGGATAATTTTCAACCTGATGCGAAACAACCAGTTGTCCACCCGGCATATGCCCTTCAAAAATCAATGGATTTAATTCAGCACGCGCGGTATACACGGCCGCTGTCAAACCGGCGACTCCCGATCCTGCAATAACAACATTTTCCATGATCTTCTCTGCTCCTGATTTCATATGCGTATGGCTTGGCAGTATAAGCTGCATTTGGGTTCAACGATGGTCATGTATTCCGTTTATCGTGAACGCAACGATGGATTTTTTAGTTGACATATCGATACAGCCTGGTATAAAGTAGATCGCTCGTATATCATAATGTTAGAATATTCTAATATTATTGTTTTAAATTTCAATATAAATTTTTTTTTATACCAATCGGGAGTGTTGTATGGATCATCAGGTATTGTCTCAATTTTTCAAAACACTGTCCCATCCAACGCGGTTGATGATTGTAAGCGAACTGGCCAATGGAACCCGGTGTGTTCGGGATATTGAAGAACTGATTCAAGTTAAGCAAAGCAATCTGTCCCAGCACCTGTCCATTCTTAAGCTGAATGGAGTGGTCAGCTATGAACAGCAGGGAAACATGAAGTGTTATTTTCTTCAGCATCCTGACATGATTAAGGATTTATTGCAGCTCATACAAAACACACAGCTCTTTTGAAGCGACTGCGGGAAATTTACACAATCCGTGGACACACAAACAACAATAAATCCTTGCAATTGTCTGGTAGCCATATAATCAATGTCAAGCGGAAAGATTACGAATCGTTTCCATCCACTTTTTTATTGAAAGGAACCATGCCATGAGAACATCGCAGAAAAACACAATTCAATACCGTAAAACACTCGGCGTAGTGTTGACCGGTTTGGTTGTATGTATTCTACTGTGCAGAGCGGATGCAAACAAAGAAACAAAACAGATTGAATGGAAAACATCCTGGAAAGAAGCCGCAGATGCGGCCCAGAAAAACTCCAGTCTGATTATGGTTCTCTTTACAAATCCGGAGCGCTGCCCGCCCTGCCGTATGATGGAAGAAAACACCTGGCCACACGCTGCCGTTGTTCAGTTTGTTACCAAGCATTTTGTCCCGCTGAAGATTCACACCGGCAACGCCACCGAACGTTCTCTGGGTTCCCTGTTTAAGATACAGGGCATTCCTACCACCCTTGTTACGGATTCGCAGAAGACCGTCCTGGCCAGAAAAACCGGATTTGTTCCTCCCAAAGATATTATACCATTCCTCCAATCAGCCGTCGCACTCAAGACACTTGAGAAAAAGGTCGCCGGCAACGACAGTACGGTCACGGACACACTGGATCTGGCTAAGGCGTATGTTGAACTGGGACAAAAGGAAAAGGCATCGTATCTTCTGGAAAAGGTATGCACGCTGGACAAAGACAATGCAAAAGGCAAGAAAATAGATGCTCTGTATCTTCAGGGAAAGATCGCTGCTGAAAACAAAGAAATCGCGGTCGCGCAAAAGAAATTCGAACAGGTCCAGAAACTTGATCCCAAGGCGCGCACAGAATATGCGGACGATGCAGCGCTTCAACTTGCCCTGATGACTGCGAATAAACGCAATTTTTCCGATGCAGCGGCCCAGCTGAATAAATTTGTTGCCGCGTTTCCCAAGAGTGAACTGCGTCCCGAAGCCATGCTGTATCTTGCACGCTGCCACATGCTTGCTGAAAACAAAGCTGCAGCCATTACGTCGCTGAAAACACTTGTCAAAGAATATCCGGACAATCCGTTCAGTAAATATGCGGAACGGATGCTCAAGTCACTCAAGCAATCCAATAAAAAATGATTTCAAAAGCGTTAAAAACGGTGCTCAATTCCGCCGAAAAACTGAAATCCGTAATCCGGATAACCGATAACAGTCGAGTACTCATCATCCAGGATATTTTCAAATGCCACATGAACACGCGTAGCGTGTTCTTTTCCAAAAGATACCCCGGCGGTTAAATTCAAATCAACAAAATCGCCCAGGTCGTGGTATTTCTTGTCCTCCGCAAATCTTTTGTTTTCATACCCGGATACATATTTTCCGAACAGATTGACGTCAAAACGGCTGACCTCAACATTCGCACCCGCAGCAGCAATCACATCAGGAATCTCCCGATAACTCTCCCAGTCTCCATCTGCAGATAACTGAGAATTCATGGCGGTAAGGTTGCCGAACAGTGTAAGCATGTTGCGGATGGGTGCTGACCGGCATTCGATTTCCAGACCGTACTGACGCACATCGTCATTGACATACGTATTGAATGTTTCTCCGTCTTGCTTGATCCGGGTCTGGCTGAGCAGGACGGCATCTTGACGATACGTTACAAACAAACCAGCGGTTACAGAACCCAGAGATTTTTTTTCAACACGTACCCCTGTATCAAAAAGTATCCGCATTTCACGTTCCAGACTTCCGCCTGTCTCAGATACACCTCCGGGCGGTGCGTCCACGGAACCGGCTGCAGTGTGGGCATACAGTGATACAAGGGAATTCACCCGGTATTCGGCTCCAAGCGTTCCCGTAACCGCAACCTCACCCCATTCCTTTTCAATCGTTCGGCTGGAAAGCTTGTTTCCAGTTATATTCAAAGAGGCGTCCGTATATTCATGGTAGTAACTCTGGGTAAGGCGGACACCACCGTCCAGTGTAAGCCGGTCAAACATGTGTTCGTCCATGGCAACCAGGGAAAATGTTGCCGTATTCATGGGCATGCCAACAAAAAATCGTTTGCCTCGCGGACTGACCCAATGATTGTACTGCAAGCCAATGCGCAGCGTGTTGGCATCGCCCAGCCTTCGGGCATGAATAACACCTGTATTGAATTCCCAGTCCTCTTCATCGCTTGTATTTTTCGGCTTGGTCAGGTCCGAAGGCTGGTAACTGTAATCCGCATCACGATAAACAAACCCCGAGTCAAATTCTGTACTGGATATCTCGTTATGACGGATAAGGGTACGCAAAATACTGCCAACAGACTTGTGGGGAGAAAATTGTTCATCAAGCCGATTCTGAAATTTCTTGCTACCCGGATCCTGAATCTTTCTCAACTCCCGTTCCCCCGTCAACCCATACAGTGTAAATTTCTGATGGATGCTCTCACCAAGATCCCATGCAACCGTCCCGAACAGAGAAGAAAACCATTCCGCAGCGTTTTCATTGTCCGGCCCTTCGGTGCTGTAATGATTAAGACCAAATGTATAATCGCAATTTTTATGCTGATTGCCGTGAACCACGGAAGAACGGTAGGTATTGAAGCTGCCGGCCTGGGCATTAAAAACAGTGGCCGGCTCTTCAAACCGGCGCGGCACAATATTGACAGCGCCGACCAGCCCCGAATTGGGTCCTACCATAATGGCGCCGCCTGAACGCAGGATTTCCACACGCTCAATGGCTGACGCAGGAAAAAAAGACGGGATCTCCCAGAAAGCGCGCTGCCAGACACCGTTAAAAGCAAAATCCGGATACGGATAAATCTGTCCTCGAAAGGATGTCAGGTGTTTTTCCTTACGGCCGCGCTCTTCGGTGAACACAGCAGTGGAAAACTGAAGGGACTCGGCAAGAGTATCCGCGTTTTGCAGCCGAATCATCTCTTCGTCCACGGTTGCCGTAGCCATGTCCAGGGAACGGGATTCAACCGTGGGCGTGTCCAGCAAATTCCGGATCTCAACCGGTGTTACAATCAGGAATTCTCCGAGATTGTACACACGTGCTTTCGATGGAACTTCTTCCTTTTCCGGTTGAACTGAGCGTTCCGGCTCTGACACGGATTCCTGCGCACAGGAAAAATCCCCTGCTGTCAGGCACCCAAAAATGAATACCCCACTAATACAAATAGTCCGCAACATATTCATACGCATTACACCCTCCTTTCGGATAAAGATATGAGTAGTATAGTATTCGATTTATTAGATTATTACGTATAAAAGAAATACAAAGGGACATCTTTTTTTTTGAATTTCCCACGTTGCAATGTTAATACGCATGCGGGATGCCTTTGATATGAAGCATCAAATGATCCCGGTCCTCTTTTACATTCTCCAGCCACCCATAGTTTGCATCCGTTTTTGAATCCAGATCTTTTACATAGGGTTTTATATCCAGCAGCGGTGTCTGATCAAAAACATCCAATCCGCTGGTAAACACTTCATTCTCCACAACTTTTTTTACACGCACCACACTCAGACCAATCGGGTTGGGGCGAACCGGGGTACGGCTGGCAAACAACCCCACTTGCGTATCCGGCGTCCATGACGGCCGGATCACCATGGATGAATTTGCCACCAGCCGATCAATATAATAAATCACATAAATATAGATAAATGAATCCAAATCCTGCAGCGCGTACAGGTACCGGGGAGCCAGAATCAGGCGAAAATCCCCGGTGTCTTCATCAACCGGCTGATACGGAGCACTGTCGATATAGGGAGTACGAATCGTGCCAATAGGCCTGAATGATATTTCCGTGTTTTTCTGCTTATCGCTTTTACGCATCTGCTTCTCCGTCTCTTCGTAACCATGTCCCTGTGCATACATGATGTTTATCTTCGTCCTCCGCCACCTCTGCCTCCGCCACGACCGTCTCTGGGACCGATCCCCAGTCCACGTCCCATGCCACGGCCCATCCCCCGGCCCCGGCCCATACCGCGTCCCGCACTTGGAACCTTACGCTGCTGCGGCACCGTTGAAAGCTGACCAGATGCACCACTGTCCTCACCGGGCTGAACCGCGTTGCGGGGACACACTGCTGCGCACCTGCCACAATCTACGCATTTTTCTTTGTCAATTGTTGCCGTTTGATCGACCATGGTAATCGCTCCCTGCGGACAAACGTCTATACATGCACCGCAGCCGATACACCTGTCTTCATTGATCTGAAACATTATACACCGCCTTTCGTTTTATATTTTCTATTTTTTATATTTAAACACTGAAGCACGATGGAACTCCTCACCGTGAAACATCAGCACGTCCCTGAATTCTTTTTCCAGACGAAATCCAATACGATGAATCACTCTCTTAAGCCTTCGTTCTTCCATGTGAACCGGATGAACCGCTATAAATCCTTTTTTCTTCAATATCCTGTAACAACTTCTCAGCAGTTTCGTCTTTTCATCGTCTTCCTTAAAATACCCATCATGCAGCACATCCGAAAACCAAATCGCATCCAGCGATCCAACCGGTAATGGAATGTCCATCCGGGTTCCCGTGGCTTCAGATACAAGCAGATCTTTAATGTTTTCGATTCCCAAACCGCGCACCCTGCCCATCAACCCGGCCAAAACATTCCGGTCCTTGTCCACGGAAATGACCCGGCCTTTGTTTCCAGCCAATCCGGCAAGAATAATGCTGTAATCCCCCTTACCGCTTCCAAAATCCATAATGTTCTGTGAAGGGCCAAACCCGATTCGGTGAAGCAGACGTTTCCCTTGATTGTGAATCCACGCCTCTGGCCGTAAAATCTGACGAGTCAGAATAAATTTTCGAATCCATTCAACGTACTTGGGGGAAGGTGCAGCTTGTTTTCCGTTTTCCCGATACCAGTTGGCAATGGTACCCACCGGGATACCCAATTCGACTGCAAGTACTTTTTTGGATAATCCTCTGTTATTTCTGTACTGTTCCAATAATTTCAAATACAATTTATTCGGATTTTCTCGCATTTTTCCCTCCTGATTCGTATACTCCAAATACAAAACCTCTGGCAAGGTAAAAGGATGTAAAAGCATTACGCTTTATATGGAAGAAAAATCCTTGCCAGAGGAGGTAGTACTATGTGCTGCATATATTGGAATATAACCGCATGAATTTATCTCCATGTATTTTGTTCGTTTTATCTATCATTGTTTTATAACTCTAACTTAAAGCACTCGAAATGTCAAGTTATTTTGTTTATTTTATTTTGTTTATTTTTTCGGTTCTGCAGTCCCTTCGCAAAACAAAACCTCTGGCGAGGCAAAAGGATGCAGAAGCATCGAGGCGCTTCCGGGGGATATGAAAATCCTCGCCAGAGGAGGTTGCAACGTTTGTGCATTATTTTCAAATTCGAATCTTCATTCCTGCATGAATACCAAAGTCCTCGCTGTTTCTAATTCTCCCGCTAAAATATAAACATCGCACCAATGGAAGCATAATCCGCATTTTCGTCCTCGGGATACACATTTTCTACCACATCACCGCCGAAAATATGACAATAGGATCCGGTAAAACGCCAATGCCGTGAAAAGTCGTATTTGATCATCAGTTCCACTTCCTGAGACAAGTTGTCCTGACCGTTGCTGGGACGGCCTATATATCCGAAGATGTTTCCTTGCTTTTGAGTCGGCCCGGAGCCCATATACCAGCGGTCCTTTTCTTCATTTAATCGAAGAAAGTGGTAATCCACCCGAACCATCAAAGAAGGAAGTGGATGCGTAATCACCTGAGCGAATACATCCTCCACATTCATCAGGTCACAATATGGAAGCAAATTATACTTTCGCGTACCCGGAGCCATCTGAAAAAACGTTCCGTGATTATCATCCCCGGGAGAATCATCTCCGGAGCCGATATAGTATCCTGCCCGTATCCAGGGTTTTGAATACACCTGCGTGAACTGGTACCCGATCTCGGCCGCAACCGCGTACGCCTGCTGATCCAGTTCGTACCAGTCCCCGAACTGACCGCCGCCCCACAACAGGATGTCGAATCGGCCCGGGCCAACCGGATACATCCCCAAAATATGTCCGCCGACCATGTGAATGTCAATATCCACGGATTCAATTCCCACTCCAGTTCCCGCCCGTAACGTGTTGTCAACTCGCTGATGAACATCACGGCCGTCCCTGTAGTTGTAATAGAAAGCGGCAAATTCCATACCCGGCACAATCTCTCCGCGTTTGGCCGTAATCGTACAGGTAGTAATCCGGATATCGCTGATATTGGTATCGATCTCTTCCTCCCAGCCGCCCTGAGTCGAAAAAAAGAAAGACCCGGTCACGTTAATCTTTTCGTGATCGTATTGCGCCAGCCCGCCGTTAAAACTCCGTCCAAATGCTGACCAGCCGAACGAACTGATCATCCGGTCTCCCAAACGAATGTTTTTCAGCGTATTGAATGCCTTGCCATCCTTTTTCCGAAGCACTTCAAGGCCGTCGCTGTATTCGAAACGGCCGGCTTTAAGAAGACAGCGCCTGCTTCCCGGTGTATGAAACACAGCATATCCCTGGTGAAGGCCGATGTCATGGGGAGCCGTATCCTTGTTGTGAAAATAATAAAGTCCGCCCATGCCCAGCGGACCTTCCGGCGGCCTTTTAAATGCATCATCCGGAACGCCAAACATGTGCACATACTGAGGTTCAACAAATAACTGAACATATTTTGACTGATAGTTGAAATGCACCCGGGTTCGCTGAAAACCACAGGTGTACTCATTATCACCGAAGCTTCCTTCAAACCAGTTCCAGTACGCGCCTCTCATAAACACACTCCCCCCAAGTGTAAACCGGTCTTTCCCACTGTCCGATTCATACAGCTGAACACCCCCCTTTGAAAAGTCATAGTCAAACCAGCTCCGTCCGGTATCATCGGAAACCGGATGCCCGATCGCTGATGATACGGTCTTCTGCGACGCATTCTGCGCGTCTGCAGTCTGAAAAAAGCAACCCGTTACTCCCAGGCAGAATAACAATATTCCCATCCATTGCATTCGCCATCCATTGCAATCCAATTCTCTATTTTTACACTCAGACATAAGAAAATCCCTTCAGTAAACAAAGAATACCCCTTATTGCCATTACCAATCGTTTCTATCCGGTCCCGCCGAACAGCCGTCTTTTCTTGCCTTGCTGCTCCCATAACTCGGATCGAATCACCGTCCGTTCTCTGTCCGACAACTGAACAAATTGAAAATTCACTGTTTCCACAAACCTGGCTCTGTCCAGATTAACCACTCCATTTATATACACCGACTGCATATTGGTATACAGTAGATTCGAACCGGCAAAATCAGCACCATCCAACTGCGACTGGTTCAATTTTGCCAGGTTCAAATCAGCCTGCCGCAAATCCGCACCCTGAAGATTGCATGAACTCAAATCCGCCTGCAAAAACCGGGCATATCGAAAATCCGCCTCAGAAAAATTTGCAGACGGCAAATCCGCGTCCATAAACGTGGCACGCTTAAAACAGGAACCTTGAGCCTGAAGAAAGGGAAGGCACAGACCATCTGCATCAAGCCCCGTACAATCGGCGTTGTCAAGAACAATCGGGGATTCCTCCATTTCCACCTGGGTAAATGTCATTAATACTTCCGCGAAACGCTCATCAGCGGATAATGCAAAAAACGGTTCCAGGTGAATCCGGGAAAAGTCCTTTTCACCGCTCAACAGTTTTTCTACAAATTCATTGCCTTTCATTTCTATTCTATTCTCAGCCATACTGTTTCCTTTCGATGTGTTACAGATACGGAATATCACCCTTAAAGGTCGGGGCAACATCGAATATGCGTTTCGTAAACATTCCGCGAACCGTCAACACTACATTAACCAGCCACCAAATGCTGAACACCAGTGTCAACGCAACAGCAACAACTTTAAACAAAGGGACGCCCAGTGATTTTGCCAGCAGAAGACTGGCCAAAGTATAGGCGGCCGGCGGAAATATAAACGCCCAGTAGCCCAGTGTGACCGGGATTCCCTTCTTATAAAAATAATACACCACAATGATCAGGGAATACACCAGCCACCACAAACCAAACCCCCACAGCATTACAGAAAAAACCTTGACCAGTGATGCAACAAGTTCCGGATCAATGATCTGCAAGCCACTTTTTTTAAGCACAGGAATCAACGTGTTTACAGCCACAATGGACACTCCAACCGGTGCCACGCCAATCATGAAACTCGGGGCAACATCCCGCCGTGGAAAATTATAAAATAAAGCCCGGAAAAGAATGATCGTGTAAAAGATCACGGTCAAACAAATCGCGACCCCCAGTATCAGGGTGTTCAGAAAAAGCATGGTTCGAATATCCCCTGTATCACTCATGTGCATGGCCCGAAAATTTCCAGCAAAAACCAGCACAAACAGCCCGACCGGCGCCAGAAACCAGAACCCCAGCGCCCGTCGCGGCTGGGCATGACTTCCAATGGTCACCTTGATCGGTCCGAAAAACACGAAGAATAATCCATCAATCAATGCAATCCACCAGAAAACCGCAGCCAGAAATCCCACGGTTTTTGACGATACAAACTGCACTGGAATATTCATCAGCCCGGTAGCGCAAACCGCAGCTGCAATTGAAATCGCCGAATAAAACTGAATCAAACTTGAGTGCCGCCATTCTTTGAGCATGCAATCCAAACCCGCGACTAATCTGAACCCCATAAAAACCAGCGAAGCGCAAAAGACTCCCACAGCAAGCAAAAGAAGCATTACTGCGATGCCGTGCAAAACTCCACTCGTTCCTCCGGATAATAGCTGGTAAATATTAGCAAACGCGCCGGTACCCATTACAAAAATAAACCATCGTGGAGAAAACCACTGCAGTATGTATTTATTTGAAATAATATGGTTATAAAGGATCTTTCGATTATGCAGGAACTTTTTTACAAATGTATTTTACGATCATTGTCCGAAGCTGCCTGCGCCATCGACTCCCATTGGCGTATAAAATGCTTTAACAGACAGGCCCAACAACTAACCGGTATCAATCTTAAAGAAGCGTTGAATGCCCACTTTCAAGATATATTTCCTTCTGTGGGTCATAAAACCCTGAAGTCACTTATTGAACAAGTAATGTCTTTAGGTAAAACATTGCGGGGTACTCACATGCACATCATAAACAAAACCGGTGAAAAAATTCCGGTTATCGCGAACTTTGCTCCGGTACTGAACAGTAATCGAACAATTACAGGCGTTGTTTTCGTTCTTCAGGATAACCGACAAATGGAACTGTTGCGTCGGCAATTGCGAAATGCCTATACATTCGGTGATTTTGTCACCAAAAACGAACATATCCACCAGATGCTTGAAATCATGCCAAGCGTAGCCAAAAGCATGTCCGCGGTTCTGATCGAAGGGGCCACAGGCACGGGAAAAGAACTTCTGGCTAAAGCCATTCATTCCGACAGTCCGCGTAAAAATAGACCGTTTGTAGCGATCAACTGCGGTGCACTGCCGGATACACTCCTGGAGTCTGAACTGTTCGGATATAAACAGGGAGCCTTTACCGATGCCAAACAGGATAAACCAGGAAGATTTGCCCTGGCAGAGAAAGGAACTCTTTTTCTGGACGAGATTGGAGAAATATCAAATGCAATGCAGGTTAAGTTATTACGGGTACTGGATGAAAAAAAATACGAACCGCTTGGAGGCACGCAATCCATTTCCACGGATGTACGAATCCTGGCCGCTACAAACAGAAACTTGAATGAAATGGTCAGTACGGAAACATTTCGTGCGGATCTATACTATCGACTGAATGTTATTGAATTTAAAATTCCCCCGCTGTGTGAACGACCGGAAGATATTCCCCTGCTGCTCGAACATTTTCTGGAAATCCTGAATGCTGAAAAAGGACGTAATGTAAAACAAATTTCCCCAAGCGCCTTGAACCGGCTGTCCCGGTATTCGTATCCTGGAAATGTGCGTGAACTGCGGAATATTCTTGAACATGCATATGTGTTGTGTCAAGGAGATATTATCGATGAAAATTGCCTGCCCACACGCATATCTCCTCTTTCTGTATCCGCTCAAAACAACACTCGTACCGGTCCGCCCCCGACACCTCTTCACAGAATGCCCCCGGAAGAACAGCAGAAACAAATCCTGCAAAAATTGAAGGAACATAACGGACATCGTGCCAATACCGCAGAAGCCCTTGGAATTGATTCGTCTACGTTATGGCGAAAGATGAAAAAGTTTGAATTACTATGAATGCTTTCCGTTGATTTTACGAGGTCTGGTTGCCGCCAAAATTCCCGGCAGCACCTGCTCTGCGCGGCCTGAGACCTGTATACACCCGTTATCCAGGACGGCGATGTGGTCACAGATTTTGCGAGCCAGGGCCAGGTTGTGCGTGATAAAGAGAATGCCCAGGCCCCGGTCTTCCTGAATCTGTTTGAGCACATTCATGATCTTGGCCTGCACGCTCGGATCCAGGGAAGCCGTGGGTTCGTCTGCGATCAGCAGTTTGGGATCCAGAACCAGAGAGCGGGCGATCACCACACGCTGTGCCTCTCCCCCGCTCAGGTGATGCGGATACGTGCGCAGGAAATCATCGTCTGCAGGAAGCTCTGCTTCTTCCAGCACCCGGCGCACCTTTTTCAGCCGCTCCCGGGTCGTGCCCAGCCGCTGAATATCCAGCGGTTCCCGGACCGCCTCCAGCACATTCAGACGGTGAGAGAGGGCATCAGCCGGTGCCTGGAAAATCATCTGCACCTTCCGGGCAAACTGCAAATCCCGTTTTTCCACCCGTTCTTCTTCCAACAGAATGTTGCCGTTGTCTGCTGTCGTAAGCCCCATGATAATGTTGGCCAGCGTGGTTTTGCCCGCACCGCTGGGACCGATCAGGCCCAGGGTCTCGCCCTCCATCAGCACAAACGATACATTGTCAAGGATCTTTCGGTTCTTGAAGGACTTGGACACCTCCCGGGCTTCCAGCAGCCGGATCACTCCGTTTCGGTGACAGGCTACCTGCCTGTGGAAAATTGATTTCAGCTGGGGCCGCTGCACCCGGCAGTTTTCTATCGACTGAGTACAGCGGGGCTCAAAAGGGCATCCCTGCTTCACAAATTCAGCCCGGCCCCGGATTCCCTGAAGGTCCTTACTGCGATGTATGCCGGGAAAGGAGCGCAGCAACCCCCGGGTATAGGGATGGAGCGGTTCGGCCATGACCTCGCGCGCGATTCCCTGCTCAATGATCATCCCCCCGTATAGTACAGCTGTTCGGTCGCAGAGTTCGGACAGAATATCCATGTCATGGCTGATAAAGATGCCGGATCTGCCTGCAAGCAAATTCCGGAAAATCGGAATCAATTCTGTGCGTGAACGCATATCCAGTGCTGAGAACGGTTCGTCCATGATCAGCAGTTCGGGTTCGCAGGCAATGCTCATGGCGGTGAGCGCGCGCTGCCGCTCCCCCAGGCTGAGCTCATGGGCAAAGGCGTTTGCCGAGCGCATTGGAAACATCACCCGTTTCAATTTCTCCGCAGCCAGATCCTGTGCCTCTTTTTTGTGCATACCCAGGCGGGTAATGAGCGGTTCGGCCACCTGATCGATCACGGTCATCACCGGGTTCAGGGCATCGGCCACATTCTGAAAAATCATGGCCACTCGTTTCCACTGCACTTCCCGCGTCCTTTCCGGTGTCAGGGACAGCAGGTTTTCTCCCTGGAACAGGATATCGCCGGTCAACCTCACATTCGCATCCCGTTTTCCAAGCACCCCCATCAGGGCCAGTCCCAGCGTGGTCTTGCCTGTTCCGGATTCCCCGCAAATCCCCAGCACTTCACCGCTCTTCAATTTCAGGTCCACGCCCTGAATCACATGCGTGTCGCCGTACGATACATGTAACTGTCGAATTTCAAGCATCTCTTAACCTCGGGTCCATACATTTTTCCATGGCATGGCCGGTAAAGACCAGCCCCAGTATCAGCAGGGAAACCGCAGCTCCGGAAGGAATCAGCCACCATTTCCACGCCGGAAGGTAGGTAAATTTCATGGCATGATGAATCATGATGCCCCAGCTGATCCGCTGGGGTCCGGATATCCCGATAAAGGCCAAACCCGCCTCCAGAAAGACTGCGGCCCGGGCACTGAAGATGAAACTGACCATGAGAATGGGAACCAGCTCCGGCAGGATGTGCCTGCGGATCAGGTACCAGCGGCCCGCGCCACAGGCTCTGGCTGCCCGGATATGCGTACGTGCGATCAGTGACAGCGTGCGGCTGCGAATAATACGCGCCCCGCCCTGCCAGTGGAAAAGAGCGATCATTAGAATCAGAGACAATGTGCCCGGCTGAATCCATGCGCTGATCACAATCATGACTACCACACCCGGCAGAATCAGAAATGCGTCCGCAAGACGCATCACAGCCTGCTCGGTAACGCCACCGGCAACAGCGGCTCCGGCACCCAGAAAAAAACTGAGGGCCGTGGACAGCAGACCCGCGCCCAGAGCAATGACCAGCGAGGTGCGCGCACTGAACACCAGACGGGACCAGATGTCCTGCCCCACGTCATTGGTTCCCAGCAGGTGACTGCCCGATGGAGGACAGAGCGTGCTGCCGGAGACTGCTGCAGGGTCGGATGCGACAAAGGGCGCAGCAATCGCCAGCACAGCAAAGGCCGACAGAATAACAATTCCCGTACGTCCGAGCCCGTCTCGCCATATCTCTTTTCTCAGACTAATGTGCATGACGAATCCTCGGGTCCAGGTAATTGTATGCAGCGTCAACGCAGAAATTCACGATCAGAATCATCACCGTCAGAATAAAGAGTGAACCCTGAAGCACGGGATAGTCCCGGGTGCGGACCGCCTGATAAATCAGAGACCCCATTCCCGGATAGGAAAAAACAATTTCCACAAACAGTGCTCCGGTAATCAGCCGGGTGCTCAGGTGAATACCGGAGGCGGTCACCACGGGCAGCAGGGCGTTACGGCCCGCATGTACATATTTGACACGGGAGTCCTCCAGGCCTTTGGATTGAGCGGTCAGCACAAAAGATTCCCGGGTCACGCCGAGCAGGGAGTTGCGCATGAGCAGAAAATACCCGGGGGTAAAGGCAAGGGTCAGGGCGCATGCCGGCAGTACCAGATGGAGCACAATATCCCATGCCAGGGCCGGTCCGCTCAATCCCGCATAGGGAGTCACCGCGCCCTGAGCCGGGAAGATCCCCAGTCCCAGACTGAAGATCAGAAGCAGAAGAATACCCACAAAAAAACCAGGCAGTCCGGAGATACACATCAGACCGGTGACCAGAGACCGGTCCAGCAGACTGCCGCGTTTCCACCCGGACTCAAGCCCCAGCAACACACCAATGAGAAAGGCTGCTATCAGGGCCGTGCCGGACAGCAGCAGTGTCCATTTCAGGTATTCAACTGTCACGCTCAGAACACTGCGGCTGTGGTACACCGAGTACCCCAGATCCCCGCTCAGTACAGAGGTAATGTACCCGGCAAACTGTTTCCACATCGGCTGGGAAAGCCCCATGGTCTCCCGGATTTTCTGCTGAAGCTCCGGACTCATTTCCGCCAGCACATCCTGGCCATACATCGCAGTCATGGGATCGCCGGGCATCAGCCGGGGCAGCACAAAATTCAGCACCAGAATAATCACAAACGCAATCCCGTAGTTGAACCCGTGAGAAAGAATTCGGTTTTTCTGAAAAGTCATTTACTCTCCGCGTAAGAAGAGCTGCTTGTTAAGCGGAATCGGAATCCCCACACCCACTCCGCCAGGAGGGACAGTCAACCCGAGTCCGGGAACGCACGCCCAACGGTTCCGCGGATAATACAGCACAAGAGCCGGCAGTTCCCGGGAATGAATTTCCTGAATCCGGTGGATGATCTGCATGCGCTCGTCCAGGTCCATGCAGGATACCTGGGCGCGGAGCAGTTTTGTAAGTTCGGCGTTCTTTTTATACCGGGCACTGTTGAATCCCTTTCCGAGAATCACCCGGTTGAGGATGTCCGGATCCCCACCCAACCCCCCGTGTCCGCTCAGCGCCAGATCAAAGTTCCAGCCCAGGACGCGCGCATCCACGACTGCGGGTTCCATACTCTTTACTGTCAGGCGAATACCGGCCCTAGCCAGATCCTGCTGAATCAGCTCAGCAATGCGGACCACATCCTGCCGGACCAGCATCTCCAGCTGAAGGGGTTTGTTATTCAACATGTACCAGCCGTCCGCGCCCTTGCTCAGACCGGCGTTTTTTAAAAAGGCTCCCGCGGCACTAAGATCCGCGGTGTATGTTTCCACGCCCGGATTGTACCACGGGCTGGTCGGCGGAATCAACCCCTGACTGCCAGGCACACCATGGCCGCGCAGACCAATCTCCACCAGTCTCTTGCGGTCAATCGCACAGGCCAGGCCCTTTCGAAACGCAATGCGGTCCAGCGGCACACGCTGGTGATTGATCATCATCTTGGCTGCCCAGAACAGTGGAATATCCACAATATCCAGGCCCTGCTTTTTCAACTGCGTTACAGCTTCGGAAGAAACCGCAGCCGCGTGAATACGGGATTCAGCCAGCAGGCCGGGTGCAATCTCACGAGTGGCGCGCACAAAACGAATCTGCTTTGTCTTGGGCGCTCCGCCGTAATACTGTTTCCATGCGTCAAAGAGATATGTGCCCTGCGCCTTGTTGTAATCCGAAATACAGTATGGACCCGATCCGATCCTCATATCCGGTAAGAACGTCTGCCGGGGCGATGCAACTTTCTTCCATACATGTCTGGGCAGAATCGGTAATGCCCCGGCCACATTGGTCAGAAAAGGCGCGTATGCACGGCTGAGCGTCACACACACGCTCTGCGCTCCCTGCGTTTGGGCGGATGCAACCCTGTCCAGGTTCACCCATTCCCATGGATGCTCTTTAATGTACGCAAACGTAAAGCAGACATCCTCCGCGGTCAGCGGTTGGCTGTCATGCCACAGAATACCGGGCCGGATGCGGAAAGTCCAGGTCAGCCCGTCATTCGACGATTCCCAGGATTCAGCTATCGCGGGTTCCATACCCCGATCTGTTTTCCACACCAGAGTATCAAACGCCAGGCTCATGCGGATGTATCCCGGACCCCGGGCGTGCATGTGATACGGCACAGGCTGGCCCCAGTCGCCCACCGGATCGGCAATCAGAACTGCGTCCGCAGGTTCCGGATTGTTTTGATTCTTCATGGTTATGCAAACCAGAAGTATGGCAACAATCAGAACGACCAGTCCCGTAATTTTCTTTGTCATGTTGACGGACCTTGTTGAAAAGATTTATGGTTTTACCAGCCCTGCAGCCTGAAACGGATTGGTTCCCGCATTCATCAGTTGCGCGTATAATGTCTCGCTCACTTTAAACTCGGCAGCACTTTTGACATATTTTTCAGGGCTGTCCAGGCGGCTGACCAGGTTAATTGCAGCAATTGCCTTCTGCATGCGGCTCATCTCTGATCCCTTGCGTTCGTCAAGCAGTTTGGAGAAATCAAACTGAAGCGCAATGCCCCTGCCGGTTTTTTTCTCTGAATTCCAGATCAGGACAATACCGGCCGGATGGTCCACGGAAACCGTTTTCATCTGTTCCTTTGAAAGGGGCTTGACCACCATGTCCCCCCGTCCCGGGCTGCATCCGAGTACCACGGGAAAGGCTTCTTCCTTGCACCAGACCGGGCTGGAAATCATGACATACTTTTCTCCTTTTTCCAGGGGAAAGGTTTTCTGAATATAACGTGCAATCAGATATCCGGAGGTCACCCCCGGACAGAGATGATTGTGCAGCTCCGCACATTTCATAAAATCATACGGCGCTCCCCGTGCCCAGGCATTCGCCAGGGTCACCAGGGTGAACATGTCTTTACCGCACGACAGGTTCTCTGCCTTTTTCCAGAACTCTTTTTTGGAAATATGCTGGATATCCATACACACAGACTCACTGATCATTTTTCCGTTATCAAGACTGAGAATCACGGCATCTGCCGTATCCTTTTTAAACAGCATTATCCGAAGCGCGTGATGCTGGGGCCGCTGGAAAAACAGCAGATTTCCCAGACCTACGGTGCATCCGGTCAGGTTTTGAACCTGAGCCAGCACCGGCAGGGGACACTGATTGCTGACTCTGACATACGTTGCATTGGTCAGGAGTAACAGATCACGGTCTCCTTTTTTGGACGCTATTTTCTTCATGGCCTGCCGAACCGGTTTGTCCACATCCAGTGCCTGGGAAAAATTCATGGTACAAAAAAGAATTGCAGCGGTCACAACCGCTGTTCCATATCGCAGGGCTCTCATCATGTATCTCCTTTCACAATAAATAAGGTTTCTGTTTCTTCGCTTACTCCTCATCCAGGCCTTGCTGGATGGAATTCATCCAGTCCGGTACACGAACCGATTCCCGCATGCAGTAATGGGTGGAGTACGGCTTTATATCAATCAGCGGACTGCCGTCCACGGCTTCCAGCCCCTGAACATGCAGTCGGTTTTTCTCCCGTTTGATCAGGGCTGTAGCGGTTACCAGAATCGGATTGGGGCGGGCCGGGCTGCACGTGGCAAAGATGCCCTGCTCCGGCAGATCCGAACGGCCCATGGGATGAACCTTCTTGAGTTTTCGCCGCTCAGGATCAATCAGATGCGGCCAGTAGAGAATCAGGATATGAGAAAACCCCTCAATTCCATCCAGCAGTTCCTGCCACGGCTCAAAGATTTCCAGTTCCGAAACCGTGTCCTGTATCTCCCGGCATGCGGAACGGACCTTGTCCATTCGTTCACGTAGCTCCAGGCCCGAATCCCTGGCAGAAAGCACAGGTTCTTTGATGGGGCTGTGTACCACACCCACAGGAGATATCTCCAACAAAACCGTTGACAATGAATCTTGTGACATTCTACATCCTCCCTGAAATAATGATTTCCGGCAACATCGGAGAATAACAGGTGTTACGTTTATTAATTTTATGTTACGAGAGGTTTGAATCAAGACCAATTTTTTTTTCGCTGGTAAATAAAATCAATGGGATTGAGCAGACCGCTCTATTTTTTGGGTGCTCACGTAAACGGAGACTTTCCGCCGCATGACTTTGACCCCCCAAAGGCGGAAGGCGAAGATATCAGACGTGTTACGCTTTGAGAATTGCATTTCTCACACGAAACCTCCCGGTCATCGGAATTTATGCTTCGTATACGTTCAAAAACAGTACCGCACTTGCTGCATTGATATTCATAAATCGGCATTTTTCGTCACCTCTGATAACAACGATTACAGACAGGTTTATGATCGTCTACCGTGTGTGCAAACGGTATTTTCATTTTTCATATCCCCTTACCCCGCGATCCCGGGCAATCGTATCCCCGACACGGTCCTGCCATCCATTCAGCGTATTTTCCCTGATGTCAAACCGTGAAATAAAAGGCTTGATATCCAGAATCGGTGTACTGTCAAGGATATCCAAATCATCGAGAAAGAGTATTGTTCCTTCTTTTTTTATCAGCTTTACCAGGCTGATTCCCAGAGGATTGGGCCTTCTCGGTTCTTGATATTATAGTCTACAGTCCGTTATCAGCAAGTTGATTTTCAAAATTTTTTCGCCGGTGCAAACGTCGTGCTGATCTTGAGGTTATTTATCACCAACCGTGAGCGTGCATTCTTCCTTTTTCATGTATGTTATCCGGGCCTGAACCGTACGATTCAGCACCTGGTCCTGGACCTGCACTGCGGTATCATTCACGCGCACGCACAGGGGCCATGCGAATGCCAATCCGTCTGCAGCAGCGGATGTCTTGTCTCCGTATTCATCCGCATTCCCGTAACCGCCGAATTGAACAATCAAATTGTTGTTTCTGTCTACCACGCTCACATGAAACATTGAGGCGTTGGGAATAAACAGCCGGTCAGAAAGATCAATATCAAATGTACCACACTCACAGTTGCAATTGCAGTTTTCTGTATCGCGGTAGACCCGCGGGCCGTAATCATAGCGCATCCATTCCATGCCCTCTATGCTCACAGGAGTCAATCCACTGTGCCCCAGACCCAGCATCCATTTTTTTCCTTTGTGTGTCTGAATACAACCACCTTTGGCAGGAAATTTAACAATGGATCCAATACAATGTTCATAGTGGTATCGCGGTTTTGCATTAAAGCCTTCCGGAATTCCCTTTGAACGGGGATTGGCTGCAGTATAAAATTTACAGGGAATCCGTCCCTGAAGGAGTTCAGGAATTGTACTGTCCCAGGGGCGAATGGATGATCCCATGTATACCGCGCCTAGGGAATCGCTGCGAATTTTGTGAAACCCCTGAGGAACAACGCCGGTTATAAACCTGTGTTTTATTTTCTTGCCGTCCAGATTCCAGGCGCTGACACATCTTCCTTTGGCCACATCCTGGATCACAATCTCGCCCTTGCGGTTGACGTGATAATACGGCCATTGACCGGTTACTTTGCTGGTAATATCTGTCGTAACCACGTGTCTGGCGTTCACCTTAAATTTCGCCGGTTTACCCGCTGGATTGAATCGAAATATTTGCTTTCCATTAAAAACATAGTAATGCTTATCCGGGCCCTCAAACCCTTTGTCCGGCCCCAGAGACCGGTATCCCTTGAAAAGCTTCTGCGGCAGGCGGTGTTTGGGATACGTCGCTCGATATCGCTGCATTACGTCTCCATCAGAAACCAGGGAAACATCCTGATCGCGAAAACGCAACAACCGATTCCCGTACGCAACCCATATAGCAGGTTGTTCCGAGCTGTGATCCAGCACCAAAATCCCCAGGGATGTATACGCAATCTCAAGCTCTGCCGCCGGCACTGTCTTTTTATTCTTAAATTTCACCAATACACTTGTTCTCTTCTTTTTATCTTTCTTTTTCGCCTTATGCGGAATCGTTTTCACGCGGGTACTCAGCACATAGACATCGCTGGTTTTCGGATGGACCTGAACGGAAACCGGACAGACAACATTAAGTTCCTTCAAATAGGTACCGTCCGGTCGGAATACCGCAATTCGATTGTTGCCGCTGTCTGCTACATAAATATTCCCGTCGGAATCAACATCAATACCCAGCGGATTGTTCAGCAGTTTCTTGCCGCTGCCCCGATGCTGAAACTCGCCGATAAAGGGCTGGACAAACCGCTGTCCCGGACCCGGAGGCGCCGCACACCATGTACGCCGATAGACCGCGTGATGCGGCTCACCTCCGCGTGCAGGCCACAGATTGAGCCCACGAAGTCCAGTTACATAATAATAGTTGTTATCAGAAGAAACCGCCATGCATGCCTTGCCCGGCACCTGTTCGCTTGCAACTGCCGGGCCGGCAAAATCTTCCGGAATACTGCCGTCCGTACCCAATGCCAGCAGGCGTTTGGCTGTACGGCATTGGCGTGATCCCGAAGAAATGAGTATTAAACGGCCGTCCCCGGTAACCACCGGTGCCTGAGTCTCAAATGCGAATGTCCAGGGAATCAACATGTGCGACATATTCTGATACAATGTCGCCATCCAATTTCCGCCGGGCAGTATAATCGGGCAGGCCCCTTTGACCTTCTTCAGCGGCTGATTGCCGGGAAAAGGATAAATCTGGCGTACATACTTGCCACTGCGATCAAATGCGGTTACCGAATATGTACACCATCCTTCGCCAAATCCTCTGCCTGTAATTACGTACAGAGTTCCGTCCGGACCGGTTGCAATGCCCTGTATTCCGCTTAACGAATACGGATTCCATTCCAGCACCCGATCAAAGACTACATCCATACCCAGACCGACACGAACCGTATAGGTCCCCTTTGGCACATTTTCTCCCATATCGTCTTTCATATCCCATTGCAGTGTCTGTGTTAGCGTATCCGACTGAAGCGGTGCAGGTGCATTCTTTCCAAGCTTGCCGCAGGCCAGGTGCCGAATGACCCGGTTTTGACTGTCCAGGATATGAACCGTTACATCCACCGGCGCTTTAACTCCAAAGGAAATCGCAGCTGACTCTCCCTTGATACTGACATCAGGTCTGTCGGCAAAAGCCGCCTTGCGAACGGGGCTGGGGCGGGGCGTCTTTATTTCAGGCTCAGTGAAGCGGTAGGGTTTAAATCCAGGGGTCTTGAGATCCAGCCCTTTTTCATTAAGCACTCTCTGCACCCGCGGCTGTACAGCATTCCCGGCCTGAAAATACAAATGCCCCCATCGGTCCGGAACATGCAGAACCGTATGTGAATTGGGTTTCCATGCCGTATCCCAGTTGGGTTCTGCGGGATTGTTCCATTCCGGCCGATGCACCCATCGGGTTCGGGAGAAATTGGCGCCCCATAATTTCGGAAAACAGTCTGTCTGAATCCCCAGGTCTTTGAAGGCAATCTTGCATTCAACAGACCAGGAGTCCTTGTTTATTTGAGATGCAAGCGTAAAACTCTCTGGATTCCACCGCTGGTCACACCGGTCTTTTTCCAGTACGCACTTGCCCTTGGGATTGATCATAATATGATAATAGTTTCGGTAGTCTTCCAGATGACCGACATCAAAGAGCAGCTCCATTGTATCATGTCTCCACATCGGCTCCTTGGGATTCATGTGCAGCTTATCGACCGCTTCTTCCGCACAGTGCGCATACAAATATAAATGCGTTTTGTCGCTAACAATTTTGACATCCGTAGGATTCCGTTCTTCTACACCCGGAACCTCTTCAAGCAGGTATCGCAGCCGCAGACCTTTACCTTTACGCCAGGCAGCATCGTCCCCTTTTCCGTCAATCCTGGGTGCCTTTTCAATACGGGGAACCAGAAATGCCGGATCCCCGAAAACGGATTCCAGGTCCTTTCGCGACAACGCAAAGCCGTCCGGTACGTGTGCCGCACCGTATTCTGTCTGCGTATCCAATGTTGCTGATGCCGTACGAATCCGTTTCATAAGCCCGGCATCCTTTTTTCCGGATGAAAGAAAGAGCGGACAGAAAAACGGGGCATCGGCATTTTCAAATATCATGGGATTCAAAAAAGGAATGCCGGGAAAAACTTCATCTTCTCTTCGGTCATCACCTGCGGGCAGTAACGGTCGCGCTGCATGAAAATAATTATAGTAACGCATCGCTTTCTGCGGTTTGCCGCATTGCCGCTTACGAAAATAATTAGCGCCAATAATTGCAGGCGAATCAGAGAGATCACCAGTCAGAGGAATACAGAGTTCCGCGAGCCACCGGTCTACATAATGAACCGTTGCTGCTTTCAGGCCTTTGGGCTGCCAGGACACATCCCACGTCCTTGCATTCGATGCTGCAGCAGCCGTATACGTCTGTCCAAAGGGAGTGGTCAATACAATAAAATATCGCGGTCCGGAACGCTTGCCTAAATCCAAAACCACACCGGCAAAACTATACTTAAGTATTCGGGGGTCATCCGTTTCAATGTGACGGTTTTTCAGATGCTGCCTGATTTCCCTGCACTCAAAACCAAGATACAGATTCTCTTTATCACAGACCGCGTATACATGCGTATGGCAGCGCGGGTAACCAGGGCTTCGTTCTTCAAGAAAAGACAGGTGGGTCACGGGCGCTGTTTTGTATACCTCGTCATAGATGTCGCCGTCAACATTTGGAGAATTCGTTACCCGGGGGGCGTACAAGGCATGCGTTCCCAAGATTGCCTTGAGGCCCTTAAGATTAATTTCCTTCCGTTTTTCTCCGGCTGGTTCCTTGGCGCTTTCCAGGGAATCGGTATGGCGCAAAACACGCCGGCCCGCAGCCGAAACGTTTGAAAGAGATACAAACGCCATTCCGCAGAACAACACAAGACTCAACACTGCACTGAATTGAAACGAAAAACCTCTCTGAAAGGATTTCATATCAACACCCTCCACTGATTTTTTGAACTATAGAATAAAAGAATAAAACTCGGGCAGGAAACAAGTATCAATAAATATCCGTTATTGACTGCATGCTGTTCTGTCTGAGTTTTCCCGTTTTTTTAAACCAAAAAGAACATTATTATACAGAACGCAACTCAGGTTTGTCCAAACTATTTCCTACATTTTCGACAAATTGGCTTAAAAGGATTGGACCGATTCAATACTTGAGTTCAATTCCGCCGAAAAACATGCGGCCGGGCATGGGGAATCCATAGGTCTCTTCATAGTCTTTATCAAAGAGGTTGTCCACGCCTGCATAAACAAACAGATTCTTTTTCCATACCGGCCCCCGGGCCATCAGGTCCAGGACAAAAAAGGAATCCATCGTTCCTGTATCCCTTTTGGAGGCTGCGCTCAACGGGATATCCCGTTCATCCACCCAGCGACCGGTCAGCTTGACCAGCCCTTCTTTCATGAATGTGTATCGAAGCCCGACATTGAATTTGTGTTCCGGAATCTCTCCCAGCCGGTCCGACATATCACTGACATCCAGAATATCGCCTTTTTTGCGTACCCGCTCCCATGTATAGTTCACGAAACCGTTCAGATTGGGCAGAATGGAAGCATCGGCGGACAGCTCAATGCCGGTAAACCGAGCTTCGTCCAGATTGTAGACCACACGGCTGGGCTTGTATCCGAAGATCCACCGCAGATAATCTTTTACGTAATAATGATACGCCCGCGCAGAGAGAGAGACGCGGCTGAAATCATACGAGCCTCCGATCTCATACTGCAGGGCATCGTCAAAGGTCAGGTCTTTGCGGTTGATGCCGTCCTTTTCCGGTTGATACCCGCCGTAGTACCAGTAGAACTTGGGAATGATCGGAAACTTGACTGCCCGGGCAAACGAGACAAAGACTTCGGAATGCTCATTCGGATAATAAAAGAGACCGGCCTTGGGTGAGAGTGTGGTTGCATCCATTTCGTCACGCACCGTGCTGGACGATCCATTGAAATCATCCAGCCGAAGCCCCAGGTACAGCTTTAGGCTGGGCAGCACGCTCCAGCGGTCCTGAACAAACACGGATTTCATTCGCACGATATCATGCTGGTCATCGGAATCCGATGGCATTCTTGTCAGGAAAGCCGGATCCGCAACCCGATAGGCAGTACCTTCATATCCCAGGTTATTTCCTTCCACACCGCCCCTGATCCGGTGTGATCCGATCTGTGATCCAACCTTAAAAAACCAGCCCCACGATGTATCCGACGGACACTTGCGCTTGAGAAAGAGCGCGTCTGTGTCCATGTCGTAAAAGGTATCGGTCCGGTCTTCAAAATTATGATAGAGTCCAGCCTCCACATCCACAGTTCCGAATTTTTTTTACAGTTCAAGGTCCAGCTCTCTGCGCGATTTCCAGTACATGCTGTTGTTGCCGTAGGTCATGCCCTTTTTCATCTTGAATCCCGGGCCGACCAGACGGTCGCCGGTGCTTTCGGGAAAATCCGGGTCATAATTGGCTGTGCCCGGAATATTCTCCACAGACATGCCAAACTCTCCTTCGGAGTATTTCATGGAAACCGTGACATGTCCCTGGTCCGGAAAAAAGAGGTACACAGACGGGGACACATCCGCGCGCCGTGCAAATGCATTACGCAAAACGCCGTCACTTCGCAGCATTCCCGCGCCCAGGGAAAACCCCCAACCACCGCCGGTGTCCTCTTCCGACCATCGTTTGGAAAGAAAGGCTTCGGCCTTTTGCGTGTCATACGCAGCCATACCGGCATTCAGCCGGGCACTGAGTCGCTGCTTAGGAATCCTGGGAATAATATGAATCACACCGCCCAGGGTGTTACCGTATTCCGCGGACAGCCCGCCTCGGATAATTTCGATCTTTTCCACATCCTGAAGCTGAAGCATGCTCCAGTCCACCTGGTAACCGCCGCGAACACCTGCACCGTTCACAGGACGACCGTTTAGAGTGACCAGGGACTTTTCTGTGGTAAATCCGCGCAGCTTGAACATCTTGCTGTCGGGTGTGTACAGACCGGTCCTCGTCAGGTCAATACCGGGCTGGTTCTCCAGCACATCCAGAGGCGTCTGGGCAACCGGGGTGCTGTACTCCGACGCAAGAGGCGCGAAGGTATGACAGGGCTTTTCATAACCATGGGCAAATTCTATTCTCACTCCATGAGTTTCTTCCACTGAGCCTTCATCTTTTTCATCTCTGCATTGACCGTAACCTTCTTGCCCGGCACCTGGTTTTTCCTGTCATAGAGCCAGTTCCCCTGGTTGTCACGCAGTACGGGCATGCGTTTCTTCACAGTCGGGACCCTGCACGCGCGGCACGGTTTGTCTGCGTACCAGTAGGCCACACTGCTCATATCATTGCAGAGATGGTTGCCGTGCCCATGTTCAATTGTAACCTTGATCTCTTTCTGAAAACGAACCGGGTTTTCAACATGAAAGACGTAGCTGCTCTGGTATCCGCCGTTGCCGCGCTTAATTTTTTTCCAGTCAGTCATGTGCGACCGGGTATTTCTTTCATACACTGAAGACCCATTGCGCAAAAACGCGTTCGGCTGCATTCCCCATGCCTGATTCAGATAATCCTCACTACCGGTACCGTGCAGATCCGGAGGCCATTTGTAGCCGTCCACCCAGATCATGTCATCGCCTTCGCCCCACCAGGTTCCCTGAAAATTGGCTACACTCAGATTGCACCCGATGTAGTGTCCCTTTCCCCGGGTATCCAGAATCACATAATTATTGTTCCAGGCAGTCTTTTTTTCATTCACGATATTGGCTTCTGTTGAATTAACACGGACTTCATGCCCCCATCCGCCAAAGGGATTGGTTCGCCTGAACTCAGCGTGGAAATATCCCTGATCCTCTACAGAAGTGTCATACGTTTCATAATCCACGTAGAAATACTGATTGTGCGCCTCCCTGCTCTCATTGACCAGCTCCACCAGTGCCCGTTCCTTAAATGGCATCTGAACATAGGCGTTGAGGGCACAGCCCTGATCAAACCGGTTGTTGTTATTTGTGGAAGCGGTAAAAAGCATGGATTCAAACGAGTTGACAATACTGTTTCCCAGACAGAAGAAATCACCCAGCGGACAAAGGACGCTCGGAGATTTTGCATTATCCCAGGTGATCTTTATCAGACATTCCCGGTAGTGATTGCGCTGGGTCATCCAGATATGATTGATGCAGCCCGGCCCGTTAATGTCGGCAAGTACCCGGGTCTCCCCCGGTTCAATTCGCCACGCATCCGCGTTTCTTCCGGTCGTGTCCCAGGATGAACTTCTTCCGCTCTTTGCATTGCGAATAACGGTCAGGTCTGAAAGCAGATTGACTGACATTTCCAACCTCCATAAAATAAATTAACACTTTACAAAAAGAACCAACACTGTAATATACTACCCTATTAATTCTCTTTTATCGACATTTTTCTCATTTTATCTCATATTTTATTTTATTTATAACAGTTTACCATAACAATGCCAAAGAAAATCCTCGAACCGCTGGTCAAAGCCATTTGCCGGGATATACAGACAAACTATCGTATCCATGATCGGTACAGGTCTGTACGCGAGATCGCAGACACCTTTGGCGCCAGCCTGGCAACCGCGCACAAGGCGATAGGCCGGCTCAAACAAGCCGGCATGGTACGCGCCCGTCAAAAGGCGGGCATCTTCATTACATCGCTGGAGCCGGAATCCGAAATCACCGGGAAAAAGGTTCTGGTTGTGTCCAACAATTCAGATCCTCGATTCAACGCAGCATTCCTGAACGGCATCCTCCGCAAGGCCGGACAGGCAGGCATCACCGTGGACGAATGGAACAACCCGGGCATGCAAACCCAATCCCTGGACTTTGGCCGGGCCCTTATGGCCGAAGCTACCCGCCGGGGCAGTGACGCGGTCATTGCCCTGTACTTTCAGAGCGCAGACCTGCCCTTTTATTATCTGCTCTCTCAGGGCATAGACATCATCACAGACATCACTCTGGATCGTGTTCGAGAGGTCATCCCCAGCGTACAGACGGACAACAGGCACCATGCCGAAGAAATCGCCCGCCGTTTCCATGCGTGGAAAAAGAAACAAATCCTGGCGGTCAGCTTCTGGGAAGAAGACAACATCCGCTTCCAGCATTTCAAAGAAAAGTACATGCAGCTGCAGCCCAATGGAGACGTCTCATTTGTCCACCTTGGAAACAGCCGTTCTGTAGGAAGGATCTACCAGTTCCTGCTTGAGTTCTCACCCGAATGCGGCGTCTTTTCCGTAGACTATTCTGCCAACCGGGTCATTGCTCCGCATTTCTATGAACATCGAATACCCGCAGAAAAGAACCTTCTGCTCTATGACTGCGAGGAGGAAACCTTCACGTACAAAGGGATTTCACCGATCCGGCCCGTGGCACCGAGTCTGCGACAGATTGGAATGCGCATCATGGAAAAACTCATTCATAAAATGAAGACCGGTCAGTGGGAAGAACCGCTCAATGAACTGATTTAAAAACAGAAAAAGCGATACTTTCATTTGATAAAGTACCGCTTTTTCTGAGATATTACTGTGTAAATTCAGCGGAATATTTACCAAATTCCGTACCACTGAATTTTTTTGCGATCTGCCGCAGCGCCTCTCTGGCTTTTTTCTCCGCCTTGGGCTTTTCGCGCGTAGGCATGGACCGGGCGCCGAACGCATAATTCACCACCTTTTTATACATCTTCATAGCGGTCATATTTTCCTTGACTACGGGTTTATACTTGAGTTTTCGCACAGCGCTTTTAACCGTTGAAGCGTCTGTGGCCCTGGGAAAACAGCGAACATAACTTGAGCCGACTTTGTATGCCTCCCACTCCTTCTTCTCCTCAACCATCTTGTCAAAGAGGGCTTTTTTCTTCTTACGCAGCTTTTCAAAGCGTGCAGTCAGCTCTCCCTTAAACGCTTTATATGTCTCATTGTCCGGTATTTTTTTGAGAAGAGCCTGCGCAGCATCCATTTGACCGAGTTTAATGGCCTTTGCAAGAAGCTTAAACCTGGCGGGAACTTTCAAACCGGCCAGTAATCCTTTGTCCAGGGTTTTGGCAAGACCTTTTTTCAGATCTTGAATAACAAGTTTTATCTTACGGCCGTCAGCTGTTACACTGATACCAGATCCATAATGCGGACTTCCATCTGCATATACCACCTTTCCCTCAGGATCCAGGACCACAACACCGACCTTGGAGCCTTTACCCAAAAACCTGTTCACAGCTCCTTTTGCGTCAAGACAGACTGGAATCGAAGCCTTGCCCCACAGACTGGTGCTCAACCCCTTAAATCGCTCTGGTTTTTTAAAGTGTGCAACTGCGATCAGAGAAAATGAGCCTTTCTCATACATTTCAGTAATTTCCCGAGCCGAACCGGCCCAGCAGGCTCCTCCGCCTCAGTAAAAAGAATCAGTAAAGAAGACCAGGGCTGTTGTCTGACCCTTGAAGTCTTCCAGACTGATATTTCCTTGCTTCCATTGAACAACAGGCAGCTCAGGTGAAGGTTCTTCTGATTTTACGGATGGACAAAAAAAGACAAACAAAAGAAGTGCTGCCAGAACAAATTTCTTATCCATATTTTCCTCCTCCATCAAAAAAAACGAGTTCAAGCTTCTGCTTTCACTTTCATCCCATTTGCTCAAGAATATAATTATCCAGACCGGAATGTTAAATCAAGGAATAAATTAATATTCGCAATGATTTCACGGGTTATGTATGCACGAATGCGGGCCTTTTTCTTCCGTTCAGTGAAGTCACTCCAACCTTGATCGCGGCTCAGCGTTCTGCAAAATGTCCGGCTACAAAGTGGTCGACTTCCTGGTCTGCAGGCGCCAGATCCTTGAGACCGACATTCTTGAACTGCCATTTTCCTTCGGGCCTGGCCTTGCCGAAAATGACATCCGCGGCCACACGGGTTCCCTGCGGCATCGGACCGAAGGTGATCAGAAGCGTACCGGTTGTGGGAAGAAAATAGCTGTCATAGGCATCGTTGGAAACCACAACCACCTTCTTCCCCATCTTGACACACTCGCGTATCAACGGCCGGTTTGAGCCTGATCCGCGCCAGAAGACATTAAAGAAGACCACGGTATCCACCTGGGCCACGCGTTCGCGGAAACGCTCAAGATCCTCTTCTTCCGGCGGTGTGTTCATTTCCTGATACAGCATATTCGGTGCATGAGCGCGCATGAACTCCCCGAACATTCCGGGGTGGTACCAGGCATCATTGGCCTTGACGTGATAAAGCGGAATATATTGCTCCACAACCAGCATGCGTTCATCCGGGGAAAGCGGCATCAGTTTATCCCGATCCCGGGCCAGAATGGTTCCCTTGCGGTAGCACTCACGGCAGATCTCCGCATTCTGCGGATCACGAATAATGGACTCGGCCTTTTCCACATCCGCCAGGGGCTGGTCAAGAATACTGAACTCGGCCTTAAGCTTGAGAATGCGCCGCACAGACTCATCCAGCCGCGCTTCGGTCAGCCGGCCGTCCTTGACCGCATCCAGCACCGCGTTGAAACACTTCTCAGTGGTGGCTTCGTCTTCTTTGATCAGCACAATGTCGTTGCCGGCTTCCAGGGCCAGCACCGTTGCATTCCAGTAACTCCCCGCCACCACCTGAAGGCCTGCCATGCCGATGGAGTCCGTGGTGATCACGCCCTGAAATCCAAGTTCCTCACGAAGCAGTCCGGTAACGATTCGCCTGGAGATTGACGCCGGAACGTTCTCATCCTCAAGCGCGGTGTAGGCATTGTGCGCGGACATGACCGCGGGCAGGCCCTCGGCGATCAGTGCGCGGTACGGAAGCAGTTCCGCCGCATCCATACGCGCCCGATCTACCCGCAGCGTGTCAAGCGTGTCGTGGGCATCCAGCTCCGAATCGCCGCGCCCGGGAAAGTGCTTGCCCGTGGCAATCACGCCGCCGCTCACCAGCCCTTTCATCATGGCAATACCGTATTTGGCAACAACCTCGGGATCATCGGAAAAGGCCCGCATACCGATCTCCGGATTTCGGGGATTCAGATTCACGTCCAGCACGGGTCCGTGCACCCAGGTTACACCAATGGCCCGAAGCTGCCTGGCCACCACCTGATACGCCCGCTGCACCAGGTGCGGATCGCCGGTGGCTGCCATACCGGCATTGGATGGAAAAAAAGAAAATCCGCCGCGCAGAATATCCACACTGAGATCCCCTTCCTGGTCCGTAACCATCTGCATGGGAATGCCGGAAGAGCGGGCAAGCGCGAGTTCCTGAAGTTCGTTGAGGACCGCCGCGTACTGGGAGGGTGTCTTGTAGGGTGAATCCTTGCGAAGACGCGGCTCATTGTTCAGGCTGCTGATATGCGGTGTAACCCGCAGACCGCCGCAGCGGAATTCCGTAACAAACCGGCGGTGGTAGTCATCGATCATGGTTCCCAGAAAATTCAGCACCAGGCACTGTCCCACCTTGTCTTTGAGATCCATGCGTCCCATAATTTCGTCTATACGTTGATCATTGTCTGCCATGCAAAATTCCTTTCATCGTGGATAGTGTATGATTGTCATATGTTAATTGAATGTGTAAGCCTGCAAACGGTTTTTCCGGTTATTGCCAGGGCGGTATTTCCGGAAGCAGCGCCTCAAAATCACGGATCCGATCATTCTCGTAGTCTCCGGCATACGTACCGGTCAGGAAACGCTCAGCAGCTTCGTCCCGAAAGCGTACCCACGAATCCGCCTCCTGCCCCGGATTGATCGGATAGAAAAGTGCATCTGCAGCGCGAGCGGCCTTCAAGTCTCCCGGCGCATCCCCAACCATCAGCACGTGGTCTGTATCGTACCGTCCCCGGGCGGTCTGGCAGAGAATTTCCGCCTTGGTTCCCATTTCCTGACCTGCAATCAGGCCGATGTACTTCGCCAGGTCATGCTCCTGCCATTCACGGTCCAGGGCCTCGCAGGGCGTGGCCGAGACCACGACAAGGTCCGCGAAAGCACTCGTCTTTTCCAGGCACTCCCGAACATGGGGAAACGGTGGAACACCTTCGACCATATCGGTAATGGTCTGGTTGACTGCATCGTTCCACTGAAGCCCGCACTCCAACTCCGGACTCGGGTGCGACGCCATAAAAGATCTCAGACCATCTGCACTGGCCGGCAGGTCGCTGTCAATAAAGGCCCGAAGGTCATCGGCCCGAGGCGGCTTTACGTTCCGGGCACATACCTCGGGGCGTTCGCGGAGCAGATCAAAGACCTTGACCAGGGCCGGCCAGCGGTTTGCACCGCGCCAGCGCGAATAAAGATTGACAAAATCAGCTGCTTCGCGTGCATACTTGGATACGGACTGCAGTTTCCAGCACCGGATGGTATTCGGCGTAAAGCATTCCTTGTGCTTGAGCTCCATGGTGTCAAACGCGCAGCCATCGGAATCAATCCCGATATAAAACTCGCTTTTCGGCTCCCAGGCCGCAAGGGCCTCCACCGGATTTGTACGGTCTGTCATGTTGTCTCCCAGGTTTCATGAATCAGATTTGATCGGGTGAAATCATAGCCAACCGCGGCCGGATTGTCAAGGCAAAAACAGCCCCTGCCTGCCGCCCTATTTACTTGAGTTTTACAACAAACACGCTATTATCGCTGCCGTGCTTTTCCACCCCGAGCGGCTGCATCCATTCCGCAACACTCACCCATGTCTCTGTTGGACTGAACGCAGTCACACCGAAATTCCCCAGTCTGGCTCCACGCTCCGGCACAAGGATCCGTTCTGTGGAGCGAATCACCTGAAGTGTTTCAGGGTCGACCCGGGCGATAAAGAGCGGAGCCCGGTGTCGAAAGACATGATCGTTATCCGCTCCCCGCCGGGTATATACCAGATACAGTTCGTCCCTGTGAATTACCCAGTGCTGCTGTGTATTATAATTCCCCAGATCCTTTCCGTCATCAAATGTCCACTTCTGCGGCGTTGAATAATTCAACCCATCCCTGCTCATACTCACATACCCATGACAGTCATTGCGCAGGGTCAGATAAAAAACGTCATTGAATTTAATCAGCGAAGGCTCGCATAATCCACGCTCCACGTTTACGGTCAATTCGCTGCCGTGTTTCAGACAGGTCAATGTCTGTCCGTCAAACCGACATAAACATACGGTTACACTGCATTGTGTTGCTTTCGGATTCTTGAAATAGATCGGCAGTAATATATCTCCATTGGCAAGATCAACCCGCTGCACAGAACCGGCCCCTGCATTGGCAAACTTCTGTTCGTTCGGCATCTGCAATGTCTTCCACTTTGACCATTTCCCTGTTTTGGGCTGAAACACCGCGTACGCCGTTGCCCGTTTCCTTACATGCATAACCTTGTTGTTTTTATAGACCACCGTGTGTCCTGTTCCCAGCAGGGATTCTGTTTTTGTATGCCATTTGGGGGTGAAGTCACATACCGTAAGTTCTGTACCATTCTTTTTTTTCTGCCGGGCAAACGAATCCAGCCGAACCGGACCCTTCCATGTTTTTCCGCCGTTATCCGACGCCATCTGATTCAACTCATAAAACACATCCGAACCGCTCAACAGCAGCTTCTGAAGGCACATAACCACAAGTGGCATCCTGCCTGGATTTCCCTTTGCTCCAGGCGGAATGGCCCCTGCCCGTGCATGTACCCAGCACATACGGCCGTCAAATCCGTTGGCGGCAACAGTCCGCTCCATCTCAAATGCTGTTTTTCTGTTTCCGTTACTCATCTGCGCCTCCGTAATGCAGCAAACCATAAACAATGTTAAACCCATTTTCCCCAATGCATTTCTCATGATTCCGTATTCACCCACCAAATAACAGCAAGACGATT
>CAZGEP010000021.1:0-17468 GCA_964524955.1 uncultured Planctomycetota bacterium
AATTCCTTCATGATCCGCGGCGCGTTCTCCCGGTGAATGGCCCGTATATTTTCAGAACGCACTTTCATAATCTCCCTTATTTTTCCTTCCTGCTCATCGGACAACGCGAGTATCTTCGTCATCCGTGAAATCATCTTTTGGTTGCGGCGCCTCGGATCCCGCGGAACACCATTTCCAAAAGGAAGATCCCGGTGATGCATGTACAGCAACGTCAGCGCAGATCCCATCACAGATCCGCAGAAAGCAATAAAAAAACAGAGGGCGATTATTCTCAGACGATGCCGGTTTTCCGTTCGGTTCTGAATATTTTCCATCAGAAGGCTCCATTCAGATAGGGGTTATTTCCAGTACGGGCAACAGATCCGCGATAGACGAGTGGGCTGAATACAGCAAGAAAACAAGCACCCCAACAGTAACAGCTGCTGCGACTCCTGAGACAGCAGCAAACCAGTAATAAATCTGATCTGTTGAATACTGATTTTCCGTGTCGTATATTGCCGACATCACCGAAGCCGTAACCGGGGATATCGGCGGCACTTCCTGTTTTGCCTGATCCACCATTCCTTCAAATCGTTTGATCGGGTCCATGATATTCCTCCATAAGCTGTCTGAGCCGTTTCCTGGCTCGATGCGCCCGCATCTTGATCCGTCCTCTGCTGCAATTCAGACGGACAGCAATCTCTTCTGCGGTACATTCCTCAAAATACATCAGCGTAAGTATCAGTCTGTCCTCCGGCTCCAGATGCCGGAGCAGTTCATGTACAATCTCACCCGCCTTTTCCGCCTCATGGTTTGCGCGTTCCTCGTCTGCGTTTCGATACGTCTGTGCACTGACCGGCGCTGCGGAGGCGGTCTCCCGCTTCCAATGCCGGTATCCCACTCGTGTGGCAATACGGCTCAGCCAGTTGAGAAAAGGGGCTTCCGACCGGTAGGTCTTGAGGCTGAAAAATGCGTCCACAAAAACCTCCTGCACCAGCTCTTCACACGTTCCTGGATCTCTGCTGAACCGCCACATTCGTGAAGCGATCTGCTTTTCATATTTCCGGACCAGAAGCTCGTATGCATTGCGGTTTCCATTCAGGCATTTCTGTATGATTTCAATATCAGTGTGGGTCACAATACCATCCCAACAGGTCGCTGGTGGAAATATGCACTGGCTTCACCATTATAGTGTAACAAAAAGGGTTTACGGTAACAGAAAAACAAGAAATCACCCTCCTATTGTACCCACGCCTCAGAGACCCTGTTAGCAAAATTAATTTTTTCTGTTACCATTCACCTGTTTGATCACACTATGAGGGTGAATCGTACGAGTACTCGCTGACTTTTATTCATTTTTTTAAGGAGGGCAGGACAATGAGAATCACTGGATATGCAAAATGGATGCTCGTAATTGGTGCGCTGATCTTTTTCTGCACAACGGCTGAATCCAACGAACGGTTTAAATCAAAGGACACGGACGGAAACGGTGAAATCAGTCTGGAGGAATTCAAAGCCGGGTGCAAAGGCAACCGCGCGGAGATGGCGGAAAAGATATTCAAAAAGCTGGACAAAGACAACAACGGCATCCTGACCAAAGATGAGGCGCCCAAAAGAGGCCGACACGGTCCGGGCAAAGGAGCCGGGGCCCTGTTTTCGAAAAAAGATACGGACAATAGCGGCGGTCTTTCACTGGATGAATTCCTCGAAGACTGCAGAATGGACCAGGAAAAAGCCATTGAGCTGTATGGAAAACTCGACACAGACAATGACCACAACCTGACACCGGAAGAACTCCGCGCCGGACACAAACAGCGCATGAAAGATATGAAAGCAAAACGCGAAGCCATGCTCAAGGAATGCGACGCAGACAACGACGGCAAATACACGCTCGAAGAGTTTAAAGCCCTTCACGCAAAAATCGCCGAACAACATTTCAAGAGACTGGACAAAGACCAGGACGGATATGTACCCCTGTATCAGATAAACGCCGGTCGTGGAAGGCATCACAGACACGGCCCGGGCAGAGGCAACAGACCGTGCAACGGCAAGGATTCAAAAGAAGGTCGCGGCAGCGGCAGAAGCAGAGGCGACAGGCGCGGACCGCCTCCTCCTGAAGCAGAGAAATAATTCCTCTTTCCCCCACAAAAAAGCCTTCCGTTCTGGAAGGCTTTTTTTTTAGAAAGTGTTCGCTCAAAAAGATCAGGCCTTCCCTTTGCAGTATGTTATTTTATTGCAATATCGTATACATCCTCTACAATAATCTTGATTGTACTTTCAGTGAACAGTGTCCCAAAAACTCACCGACCGAAAGCATGTCATTTTCTCAGGAGATTTCAATTTCGGTGATGGAGAGGTTCCTGAGACAAAGCACCTTCCCAGCGAGTATATTGATGCCTGGAAAGCAACCAGCAAAAACGCAAAGGGCTTCACCTGGAACATCGAAAAGAGTACGATGGCCAGAGAGGGTTCCTTCCCAGGAGAAAAAAGCAGGCGCCTGGACCGCATACTGATCCGATCCAGCAGTTTTGCTCCAGTGAGTGCAGCGATTGTAGGCAATCGTCCGGTGAAGAAAAATTTTGAACTCTTTCCTTCCGATCACTTTGGAATTATTGCTGATCTCAGGATCACAAAAGAGAAATAATTGCGAAAGCTGATTTAACTATGACAGGCCGTCGCAGGTACGCAGTTGATCCGGCTCAGGCGGTAAATCACCAAAGAAACGAAAAAAAAGGTGTACCAAACAAGGGAACAAAGAAACGCATTATTTTGAATCACTACTCTGATATCACAGGGCACATAACAATGGGTAAATTGACAAGTAGGTCTTGCAATTTACCCGCCTTCGTGTTATAATATCTGAATATTACAATTATTAATGCTCTGTCAAGACCAGGAGATCTCGCATGCCGATACAATGGGTTAATCGTGCTGTTGAAAAGGAATTCTCTCGGTTACGGAAGGAATATCCTGTAGTAACCATTACCGGACCCCGGCAGTCCGGTAAAACATCGCTAGCCAGAAAATACTGCCCGAAACATACATATGTGAACCTTGAACTTCCGGAGATTCGGAAATTAGCACAAAACGACCCGCAGGCATTCTTCAACGCTTATCCTGTCCCGGTTATTATCGATGAAGTCCAGCGCGTTCCCGAACTGCTGTCTTATCTGCAAGTCTTTGCCGATCAGACTGACAAGCGGGGACAGTACATTCTCACCGGCAGTCACCAGACCGGTCTGGCCGCCGCAATCAGTCAATCTCTGGCAGGCCGAACCGCGCTGTTGCGATTGCTGCCGCTGTCACTAGCTGAACTGGCGGGTGCAGGCCTTTCTGTATCAAGGGATGGCGTCCTGCACAAAGGTTTTATGCCGCGTCTCTATCATGAAGAAATCCGTACAAATACGCTTTACTCGGAATACTTTCAGAATTATATTGAACGGGATCTCCGACAACTGGCCGTCATCCGGGATTTGCTGCTCTTTGAAAAATTCATGCGCATGCTGGCAGGCCGCATCGGACAGGTCGTCAACATCTCCTCTCTGGCTGGAGATGTGGGAATTTCTCGATCCACCCTCAAAGAGTGGCTTTCCGTTCTGGAGGCATCCTTTATCATCTTCCGTCTGCCGCCCTGGTTTGACAATGCCGGCAAACGATCCATTAAAACTCCCAAGCTCTACTTTACAGAACCGGGACTGGCGTCATGGCTCCTTGAGATCGAAACCGAAAAACAGATATCCCGTGATCCGCTGCTCGGTAACCTATTTGAAAACATGGTTGTCGTGGAAGCTCTCAAAGCCAGGCTGAATGCGGGGCTGATGCCGAATCTTTATTTCTACCGGGACACACGGGGCAATGAAGTGGATCTAATTATACGCAATCACCGTAAACTCAAACCTGTTGAGATCAAAGCTGCCATGACCTTTGCACCGGATATGACCCGCGGATTAGAGATGTTCCGATCAAAATTCAACGATGTATTGCCCGGCGCGATTGTCTATTCGGGCCAGATAGAAACAGAATCTGAAAACGTCCGCATTCTGAACTTCTGCAACACGTCGAGGCTGATGGAAGAATGAAACAGAACAAGGTTCCAAACTCTACCCATCCGTGTTTTATTTGACTCATTAAAATCAATAAAAGTGAAATAAAATAACCATAAGATTGGTATAGGCATTACAGAGGAAAACACATAATCCGTTACTCAAGAGCAGCGCTGCCGGGATATGCAGCAGTAGCTTTCAATAGAGCGAGATTAAGATGACAGACAATTATCGCAGCAACAGAATTAGCATTGACCTTCGCTGTCCTGCGTCCACTTCGATTATCGGACATGCCAGACTGGATTTGTGTGAAGCGGAGCAGCAGATCATTATTCACGGCATTGACTACAACAGCGGCAAACCATCCATCCCGCTGCTGGCAGCGGCACTGAAGTCGGCCATAAACAATCTCCTTGCCGGACAATATAATTCTGCCATGTGCTGGCCGCCCTTTGAAGACACGTCTTTTTCGGCGATTCTGGATCAAGCCGGATTCAGACGTACCGGTCTGTTTATGCGGCACGCAGCCTTTAATGAAGACGGGTATATTGAATTTCATCGGCCATCAGAGACAGACATGAATGAGTACAGACAACGATCGGCTCCAGAAAACGATTCGATGAATACGTCACATCCTCTTCTGAAGATCGCACACCAGTTTGAGGAGCGATTCGTTCACACACCACTCCCCACGGATGAAACGATCCTCGCCCTGATCAATGCAAAAAAGTGGGAAGCGGTGGGACTTCTCTGGGGCTCTTTTCATCAGGAAGGATCTGACCGGGCAGTCTTTATCGAAGAGATTGGAATTTTCCAGGATGCAAGAAGAAAAGGGTTCGGAACCCAGGCGATCAAAGCACTTGGAAACAGTTCGTTCGGCAAAACAATTGATGTGGTCAGTCTCTTTGTTCAGCCGGAGAATCTGCCCGCATATGCTCTTTACAAAAAACTCGCATTTCAGCCGGGGAGATATGAATTCACGTACATAGAAGACAGCGTCCGGCGTGGATAAATTAACACTACAACGAACTGTTTCAGAAATCCGACACTCTTCATACCGCTGAAAGGAAAAAGCAGACGGTTTCTTTTCAACAACCATCTTCTTCTCTGCGGTTCAAAGCACCGCTGCCATCGGCTATAGAAGACTATCAACCGCAATTCACGGATTCACACCCGGCGGGCGCTGGTTCTTAGGGACCAGTGGATCGTAGGTAAATCCCCGTGTTTTTTTTCTGAATTCCACGGTAACAGCACGCCGATCCCTGGCAGAGGAAGCCAGGTCCACGGCAGTAGCTGCGAAGACCTGGGCCGCCTTGAGCGCACCCCGGTACGCGTATGGAAACATGGAGTGCATGGTGTTTTCCCGGTGATGAGCGGTTACGCCCATGCAGCGGGTGGAAACGGTGAAGACCATAGTGGGCAAGAGCCAGGACACATTGTCTTCGTCACTGGAAGCCCTGGAGCGGGACATGTCCGGCTCCTGCACATGGGTGACAAATTCCGGTTTGGAAACCGTTCTGGCAGCGAGCTTACGATCCTCTTCGGTAACCTTCTGCTTGCCAAACGCCTTCAGGTTCTGGTCAACCATGTCAGAGAGTTTATTATTGGGCAGGCGACTGTACAGTCCGGTCAGACGCCGTGTCCTGACCCGGGTTCCGGTGGCCATGGCCGCACCTTTCGCGCAGGCGATCAGGCGCTTGCGTACTTCATCCACCTGAGCGCGGTCTTTTCCGCGCACGTAATACCAGGCACGCGCAAAGTCCGGCACCACATTGGGTGCGTTGCCGCCATCAGGAACACACATATGCATTCGGACGTTCTCCGGTACATGTTCCCGGAGATAGTTGGCAGCCACATCCAGCAGCATGACTCCGTCCAGGGCGCTTCGACCGTTGTGCGCGCTCGCACCGTGCGCGGTCTTTCCGTAAAATTCAAACATTACAGAATCCAGGGCTGCTCCGCCCATGGGTTTTACCCGGGCCTTGCTGTCCGGGTGCCAGCCGAGGATCATATCGTTTTCGCGAAAAGCGCCCTCCCGGGCCATATAGACTTTTCCGTCCAAAAGTTCTTCGGCCGGGCATCCCCACAGGACCACGGTTCCGTTGAGTTTCATCTGTTCGAATGCCTTTTTGGCCATGACAGCCCCGGCGGCCGCACCTGCACCCAGCAGGTTGTGTCCGCAACCATGGCCCCATGTCCCCTTCTTGACTCCGCAGTCCGGCAGCGCGTCGTATTCAGCCATGATGCCGATGCTCGGTCTGCCCCTGCCCCATCGGGCAACAAAAGCGGTGGGAATCTGCTTCCATGGAAACACGACAGTAAACCCGTTATCCGTCATGTAATCAGCCAGCAGTCGAGCGGATTTAAATTCTTCGAGCCCGGGCTCTGCGTATTTTCCAATGGCCTCAGCCAGCCGGTCAACTTCCTTCTTTTCCGTCTGAGCCAGTTTCCTGATCAGAGCGTTTTTTCCTTGTGCCATGAAAGCCCCTTTGCGTTGAATTTAATTGGTAAATCCTTTTTATAAAGAGTCCGAACAATGAATCAAGAATTAATTTGACTGCGGCTGTTACAGTAGATATACTATTTTCTTCCAGTAGGCAGTAGGCTCTGTCTGAAATACAACACGAACTGCCATTTTTATTCTTTTTTATCCAGGAGGCGCGCCATGATTATCCGTCAATTATCAATCTGTACCATTCTCACAGCAGCTCTTTTTGCTGCGATCGTATCACCGCATCTGCATGCTGATGAAACCGGGAGTATCACGTCACCGGGATTGCAGTCTGTTTTCGGACAGCGTGCCCGGGTAATACCCATGGTGGAAAACGCACCTGAAATTAATGGAAATTACTGGAAAGAGCCATGGCTGTCTTTACCCGAGTACCGGTTTCAGTTTGCCAACCCGGAAATCCCGGGCTTTGTAAAGAAAGGGCCGCATGTGAAGCTTGCGGCTGACGACAAGCAACTGTATATCATATTCCAGGTAAGGGAAATCCACGGCGGAAAGGTCAAGCAGGATGATACAGCCGCCCTTCTGCACGACGCTCATGTCGGGACAGCTCTGATCGTAAACGGAAAACGTCTGTACATCGCCGTCAATCCGGCCGGAAAGATCTGCCATGCTGAACTGAACGCAGAGGGAGCAATCGACACATCCTGGAACCCCGAAGGAGTCACGCATTCCTCAATCCGTGCCAATGGGTTCTGGTTCGTTGAAATCTCCATTCCTGTTGATGAACTCCGCAAAACTGCGGGAAAGCTTCCCCGGATCTGGCGCGCAAATTTCATCTGCAAGACATGGGCGGATCCTTCCAAACCCCGAAGAAACCGCAGCTGGTTCAACAACCACCTGGCCTGGAAATCGTCTCTCAAGGTTGCGGATTTCATTTACACAAAAGAATCCACAGGCGTTCTCTTCTACCCCAGGGGCGAAGCCGGGACCGATGCAGAAACATTGATTAAAGCCTCAACCGATGCCAGGAAGGCCGCAGTCGAGAAGGAAAAGGCTGAAACCGAACGAAGAGAAAAGATACATGACGGTTTCAGCTTCTCACTCAACCAGCTTAAAGCCGTATACCCGCACTCACCAGTCAAACTGGTTCCCAGGGTTGACAAACCACCGGTACTGGACGGTGATCCTGGTGATCCCGCCTGGAAGGAGGCTGACCTGCTGAACCCTGAGAAACCCCTGGTGTTCTTTGACGGATTTATTCCGGGTGTTCCTCAGATCAATCGTACGTTTGCCAAGATCGTAACCGATGATCAATACCTGTACGTCCTGTACATCTGCGAAGAAACCCAAATAAAAAAGATTGTAACAGGCGACGGCGCACTCTGGTCGCACGACCTTTGTGACCTGCTTCTGGATATTGGCAGGCAGCGCGATCAGGCGTCATCCGCATACCGTATACTTGAAATCAATGCCGCAGCCAGGACTGATGTCAAGCGCGGTGATCAACTGCCCTGGAAGCCGAAAAGTTTTACAGCCAAGACAAAAATATACAAAGACAAATGGGTTATTGAGATGAAAGTCAGTTTCAAAGACCTGGGAATTTCAGATAAAAATTTTCCAATAATCTGGGGTGCGAACTTTCTTCGGTACCGTGCCGCTGACCGCCAGGGGTTCGACGACCCGGATACGCCGAATACGGAATTTGCCTGGCGCTCTAACCTTCTGGGATATCCGCATGTGCCCAACCGGTTTGGAATCCTCTGCTTTGAAAAGGGAAATGCCGTTCCCGGGGAATCGCTGGCCAAGTATCCGGATAAGAAGGGAAAACTAAACGTCTATACCCTTGCCGACCAAACCCCGATTCCATTTAAACCACCGGTAAAGAAAGAGGCCTCCTTTGGCGAGAAACCAAAAGTCAGCGTAAAGGATGGCAAAGCAGTAATCACGTTCGCAGTAACCAGGTCCGTGGATGCTGCCGTGGATGTAACCGATTCATCTGGTAAAATTATCGCACATCTCGCTTCCGGCCTGCTGGGAGCCAACGCACCAAAGCCATTTGTAAACGGGCTTGCTCAGAAACTCGAATGGGATTTTACAGATGATTATGGAAACAAACTTCCTTCTGCAGAATATCAGGTACGGGTCCGTCTCGGACTTCAGGCGGAGTTTGAGAAAGTACTTCTCGGCGATCCGAACAAGCTGTCAAAAATAAACGCTTTTACAGTTGATAAAGACGGAACACTTTACATCATAACCGAAGATAAAACATACGGTCACTATCATGTTTTCAATATTAAAGCCTTTGACCGCAGCGGCAGGTTTGTCCGTCATGTCATGCCATTTCCCGCAACATTACCCGCAAACAAACTTGAAGGAGTTGAACCAATTCAGCTCACTGACAAAAAATGGATGCCTGTGATGTACCATCCGCTGCTTCACATCTATATCCCGCAGCTTGGAGCGGTTCAGGCCCAGCAGCCGGTAATCACACGGGATGGAAAACTGCTGCTAAAGAATTACATGATTGAAACTCTTTCCATGATGCCCAGCCGCCTGATTAAACTGGGAACGGATGGTTCTGTTTCAAAGGATTATACCGGCCCATTGCTGGGCAAAGACCTGTACAGTGGTATCCACAGCATGGCCCTTTCTCCGGATGACAAGGTTGTTTACATTACCGGGGTCAGAGGCATTTCACGGTGGAACGGAGCTGCGCATCATGCAGTTTACCGGGTCGGACTTTCGGACAAAAGCATTACCATGGACAACGGACATCCAAAGCCGTTTATCGGCAGGTATATGGTCCCGGGCGGTGGTCAGAACCAGCTCAACAGGCCTGCGGATATATCGGTTGATGCCAAGGGGGATATCTACGTGGCAGACACCGGCAACAACCGAATTGCGGTATTCAAACCGGACGGTACGTATCTGACTGAGCTGTCCGTTAAAAGTCCTCTGGATGTTGAAGTCCACCCGGCAACCGGTGCAATCTACGTTATGTCCCAGAGCAGGGAGGGACCGTCTATTTTGAAGTTCACAGACATCACTCATAAAGAAGCCGCGGCTTCACTTCGGATCAGACGTGAAAAAAGATGCAACTCCATGATGTGCCTGGATGCAACTGCAAAGCCGGCAAGCCTGTATTTTCTGACTGCAGCCACATCGCTTAATAAGGTTGTTGACAAAGGAGACCGGCTTGAGAACATGGGAGATATTGTTGCCGCCCACCGCAAGGACAAAAACAAGGGTAACTATATCAATGCTCTCACTACATTTGAGATCAGCCATGATGGAAAGTATTTCCAGGTGGGAAAGGTTGCTGCATTCGGTTATACATTCCAGGAGGTCTTTGACGTTGCCGATGGAAACCGGTTTACAAAAGAATTTAAACAGTATATTGCGGGCAGAGACGGAAAACTCTATCATATCAGGAATCATGTCCTGTCTCGATATAATGCCGACCTTTCTCCGGCTCCCTTTGAAAAGACCAAGACAATTAAGCTTCCGAAAAATGCACCTCACATCACCATTGACTGCAGTGGAAATGTCTATGCTGCGCCGCCGAACAGTGTTTATAAATACGGGCCGGACGGAAAGCTGATGAATAAACATTTCATCCAGATGGTCATGCCTGGCAAATCCGGTGCCGCAGTTCCCAACCTGGATACCGACTGGGACGGAAACATCTATATCGGCGGGTCACTTAAACGTCCTGGAAACGTAATACCGCGTTTCTTCCGCGGCCGGATTCCGCAGAATCACGGTATCTCACCCGGCCCGCAACTGACCTATGAGAATTACTACGGATCTGTGATTAAATACGGCTCCGAAGGCGGCAAAATCCGTTCAGAAGACAATGGAGACCTGCTGATTGGTTACGGATACCACGGCTACAAACATGCCCGTGCAACCGGAGTTGAATGGTTCTACATGGGAACCTCACCGCTCAATTACCGCAGGTACGGCCACGGCCGCTGCAACTGTGAACACGGCAGATTCACGATTGACCGCTATGACCGCATCTTCATGCCGGACGCGCTTCGATACTCGGTTCAGGTGATTGACAAGAATAAGAATGAACTGCTGCGATTCGGAGAATATGGAAATGCGAATTCATGCCTTCCAAACAGCCCCGGGACAGAACCGAAAATCGGTTTTGCCTGGCCGCTCTGCGTTCGGGTAAGTGAGGATGTTTGCCTGGTTTCAGACAAGGTCAACCACCGGATTCTCAAGATCCGGCTGACGTATATTACAGAAAAAAGCATTGACTGCAAGAAACCATGATAGCATTCACATCCCATCGAAATCAAGGGTTAGTTTAATAAGAGGCAGAACTGTTTAAAAATCAGGTCAATGAATCAGTTATCCGGTTACATTCTTTTTAAGTCGTTCTCTTTCTGCGTCTTTTGCGCATTCTTGCGGTACCCATATATTGTAGCCTTTCTCATTTCTCCAGTTTCCGCCTTTTTCCAGGTACCGTTAAACTATTTCGCTGGTACCAGCCCCAGAAACGACTGTATCCGGATTTTGTATGAATCGTGGGCAATTCCCTGCACATGGCCAACGTTCTCAATGATCATCCGCTCGTGCCGGCTGCTGCCCTCCCTGTACAGGAGCTCAGACTCTGAAACCGGCGATAGTCTGTCCTCCCGGCCGTGAATAATCAGCACAGGGGTGTCGGCTATTTTCTTGAGGTACGTCCGCATGTCATGGTGCTCAAGGTCCACGCCCGTAAAGATCCAGGCCCAGAACCGACCCATCTGCCAGAATACACCCTTGAGCGGACCAAAGTGATTGAGCAGCGAATCGCGTGCCACGTTCTCTGCCCGGCAGAAACAGGAGTCCAAAATCACCCGGTCAAAGATATCAAAGTCAGCCGATGCCTTGAGCACGGCTGCCGCACCCATGGAATATCCCAACGCGAAGATCTTTTCTGCCCGGGTATTTGCCTGGACCCAATCGTACGCAGCCTTCACATCCCGAACTTCGTGAAATCCAAAAGAAGAAACCATGCCCGAGCTGTTACCGTGGGCTCGGAAATCAATGGTCATCACGCCCAGCCCCATGGAATGCATCAGCTCCACAGCGTCCATGAAATTCTGCCGGTTGGCGCCGTATCCATGTCCGATCACAACCACCGGACTCTCGGGCCGTTCTCCGGGAACATACCATCCTGCAATTCTGCGGCTGTCCGAAGTCAGTGTTACATCACGGTACTCAAGTCCGACATCTCCCGGCGTAATTGTGCATCCGACTTTCTTGGGAAAGACCTGCATCACCACCATACCCAGCGGAATCACAAGAAAGATCGTCAGGGAGATTGTCAATATACTGAGCATAAGTTTTCGCCGTCCTTTGCGGTCTGGATTAAGTCTGGAGGCTGCCATCTGGAAAATAAAATTTAAACCGACAATACAGCCAAGCAGCACCAGGTACAGAAGGGTGTCGGCAATCGCAGAAACCGGCGAGTACCGCCCACCGGTCATGCGCGCAACCTGAACACCGCTGAAATACACCGTAAAATAAAACCCCGCCGCACCAATACAAACAGCCAATGCAATCAGAAGTTTTTTGTGCGTGAATTTCATACTCGTTATTATACCAACGTGCAGAATAGAATGCGAGAAAAAGTATGGAAGACCGCACATGTTGGAATTACTCGTTGACAGTCCCTCTTCCCGATGGTATGATACTGTAAACCGTGGTATGGAATAATTTATGAATCACCAAAAAAGATACCTTTCCGCATCCATCCTTTTGCTGATAGTCTGTTGCACTTTCTGCACAGCCGGTTTTCGGGCTCCCGGAAACTATTGCGGAGTTATCATCTTTGACCGGTGGGACGGATGCATCCTGTACAGCGGAACATATCTCATGTATGTTTCCCGGAAAATCAAGGAGCAGCTCCGTCCGTATGAAGGCCAGTCGATTCAAGTCAAAGCGCTTGATGTTTTCCAGCCTGAAAATCCCGGAGACGGCCTGATTAGAAAACTGAAGTACCTGGGCCCGGCTCCGTCCAGCAAGCACCTGGATAAACTGAAAAACATTTCACTGAAAAGTCATATATACACACCCCGGGGTAAACATCCGATTGGCGTTATCACAATCCGCAATCAGGGACTCAAACAGCTGCGTTTATCCGGGCAGCACCTCGCATTTACTGTGCTGACAAAAACGCCGAAAAAGACAGCTGCATGGATTGCCTCAGACGGTCCGTCGTTTGCTTTAATTACCCGCGTAAATTTTGAACTCAGAGACACTGATTTCCGGTGGCATGGTCGGGGAGTCTCTGCAGGGATCCCTTATTCCTGGACAACCGGAAAAGATATGGCGCTGTCTGAAAGCTTCATGCTTACGCCCGGCGCTGAAAAACAGATTGAAATTCACCTGGACCTTCCGGACGGACAGTATAATTTCCTGTGCGGGTACGGAGGGGGTGTGCACGAAAACAACTGTCTGACCAGCAACTGTTCTTCGTTTGACATCCAGGACGGAATTGCAAGAGAGGTCAACGAGCGGGTAGAAGCTGAAAAACTCTTTGTTTCAGTGGAGAAAGTATACCGGCTCAAAAAGAGCGCACAAAAAGAGCATCTCAGCACTCTTTACAGAATCACGTACCCGCGCATTGAACCCATGCTCGTGTGCTGCGCTTTTTTCACAAAAATACCAAAAAACCGACTTGCGTATTCCCCCAAAGAACTGGCTGAACATATCGTAAAACAGAAACATTCTCATTGGGGACAACTGGTCGGGAATGCATCGATTACTTGCCGGAAAATTCTACTCCGCCACCCGGACATCCTGATTCCTTTGGTTGAACAAGACCTGGTCTGTACAGATTCCTCATCGGTCAAACGCGGCCTTAACGCTATCCGTGAATTCAGATTAAAGGGGTTTTATGATCCTGTGCTGCGGATATTCAACCAGCGGGAAGACCTGGCTCAAACCGCTGCGCACACACTGAGCGCGATCAACAATCCAAGTGCAATCGAACCCATGATACGAAAATACCCGGACCTGCAAACGCATTCAATCTTTGAAGAGCTTCGTGACCTGCAGCAAAAGCGCAAAGCATCTCCACTGCTCATCCAATGCTTGCGTTCAAACAATGCTTCTGTCCGCTGGCGGGCAGCATACGCGTTGTGCGGATCCGGTGACCCTGATCTGATCCCACACCTGAAACGAATCATCAAAGACCGAAATCGCTATGTTCGAAAGCAGGCCCTCTACCTGGGGTTCTCCATGCGAAAGAAGTACTTTTCTGAAATCCGGTCCGACCTTACACCGCTTTTGTCTGACCCAAATCTTGAAATACAAAAAACCGCTGCTATTCTGTTTGCGCAAAAAAAAGATAACGTTTGTGCCCTTACGCTACTTGAGCTAATTCAGAATGAAGCCATCGCTGAGCGGGATCACAGAAAGATTGTTGAGGCTGTGGAAAATTTAACAGGAACGCGTTTTGGATATTCCACTGCCTCCGGGACCTTGCAGCCCGTGATCCCAGTTAACCGAAAAGCGATCCTGAAGTTTGCTGCATGGATTGAGAAACATCTTCCGGATGCGGATCTGCAGTATCAGGAAGACAGGGTCTGGACTTCATACATGCTGAAAAAGAGAACCTTTAAACGAAATCCAACCCGCCGTAACCGTCGACAGGCAACTGAGCATGATAATTGACGCACATAATCACCTGGCCAATGACTGCCCAATGGAGTTTCTCACGTCGTATCTTGCGCAGCTGGACCGGGCCGGAATCAACAAGGTTATGATCTGTCCGACCCGTCATGACAGTCTGGGCGGCAATCCCGGCCTTCTCACTTTTGCCCGCCAGGCGCAAGACCGAGTCATTCCGTTTGCATACATTGACGTGGAAAGTGATCCGCCTGAGCATATTGAAAAATACCACCATCAGGGATTCAGAGGACTGAAAATCATCTACACCTCCCGTCCCTATGATTCAAAAGAGTTCATGACTCACTATGAGGCGGCTGAATCCATAGGAATGCCGATCCTCTTTCACACTGGTTTTCTCGGGATCACACAGGGCCGTCACGTAAACTGCAATCACTACCGTCCCATCACCCTGGACACCATAGCGCGCCGCTTTCCCGACCTGCGCATGCTCTGCGCCCATATGGGAAATCCATGGTGGGACGAAGGATTTCTGGTCATGTGGAAACACCGCAATATCTACTGTGACATGAGCGGGCTCTCTGCATGCAGACGGGATATGGATCTGTGGGTAAAAATCTTCAAACCCAATGGGAAGATCCATGAAGCATGCGAGAAGATTGTTTTTGCCAGCGATGTGGTCATGTTCGGTGATGAAACGTATACCGATGAATACCTGCGCTACCACCGTGAGCTGTTCAACCGGATCGGGCTGGATGATCACGTTCAGAAAAAAATATTTTCCGACAATTTTCTAACGCTTATTGGACAAGGACATTCTTTGTGAATTCAGAAATCAATTCCATCTTTCAGGACACAGTTGACCGCAACCGGGAAGCAACTATTGAAGAGCTTGCTTCATTCTGCTCGATCGAGTGCGGATCCGAGATGACCGACGGTGTTAACCAGGTCGTCACGCTGGTTGAAGACCATCTGCGCCGCCTGGGTCTGCAGACCGAACGACGACCTGCGGATCCGTACGGAGACCACCTGATCGCAAGCAACGGTCTGCCGGGCAGACAGATTATCATGGGCGGGCACCTGGACACTACATACACCGACTACAGCCCTTTGCCCGATTTCCATATAGACGGGGAGTATGCGGTCGGCCCGGGCACCTCGGATATGAAGGGCGGCATTGTTGCCTTTCTGGGCGTACTGGACTGTCTGAAGGCTGCGGACATTCTCAAGAACTGTCCGATAACGGTTTTATTCAATTCAGATGAAGAGCGGGGAGCCCCTACCAGTCGGGACATGTTCAAAGAATTTGCAGCCAATACCCGGGCCGCACTCTTCAGCGAATGCGGCGGCCCCAACGGAGAAATCGTACTGGCACGGCGCGGCAAGATCAGCTATCGCGTGGATGTGGAGGGTGCATACATGCACGCCGGTGTCATGGACAGTGTCAAGCGTTCTGCCCTGCTGGGACTCTCACACAAAATTATTGAATTTGAAGCCATGAATGAAACGTTTGAAGGTACGTCCGTCAACCTGGGCAAAGCCTGGGGCGGTACGGCCAGCAACACGGTTCCCGGCAGCGCCGTGGGCCTGCTGGATATCCGATATCCGAAAGCGAATATGGAAACCGACCTTCGAAAGACCGTTGACAAAATCTGTGCCCGGCAGCACGTTTGCGGTGTTACGGCACAGGCAGTGGAAACCAGTTTCCGGCCGGTATGGGATGATCCCGAATCCAACCGGGATCTGATCAACCTGGCACGGAAACTCTCTGCAGACAATACAGGTGTGATTGCAGAACCGCGCGCAGGCACTGCAGACTCCAACTGGTTCGGATCCGCGGGCGTCCCCACCCTGGACGGACTGGGCCCCATTGGATCCGGTGACCACAGCCCTGACGAAAAAATACTCATCCAGTCGCTCTACGACCGAATCCTGTATATCTCAAGACTCATCGCAGCCATTGCAAAAGACACACTGGAATAATCCATTCCTTTACCCCAGCTTGTAAAATTCGCCTCGAAGAAGTGCCTGCTTCTTGTCCATGTAATAGCGGAAGTCATCCCAGGACACACCCGGCGGAACCGTGTGATCCACGGTCGGAATAAAACCACCCTCTTCGATCAGCGGGATGAATTCCTTCAGATGGTTCTGGATCGCTTTACGACCTTCCGAGAGAATCCGCTTGTCCACACCGCCCCAGATGCGCAGGGATTTTCCGAATTGCTCTCGCAGCTGCTGCGGACTGACATTGGATGCACGCTCCACCGGCCAGATCGTATCCACACCCGCGTCCAGCAAAAGAGGAATCAGGGCCGTAGGATTTCCGTCCGAATCCACAGCAATGTACCGGATGCCGTACGACCGCAGAAAGTCAACCACCCGGCGCAGATGCGGATAGATAAATGTCCGGAAGGTGTCGGGTCCGAGCAAGGGCCCGCTTTTCATGGACATATCCTCATTAAAGACAAAATAGTCGACCTCAATCTTCTCCAGAACCGGTCGGCTGGTTTCAATCAGAAAGTCGGCAATGAACTCCATGATCTCGTGCATCAGGTCCGGCTGATCATACCAGGCATAGGAGAGCGCCTCGGTGCCCATAAACTCGCGTGCCCGCCAGTAAAAACCGTTGGCAGCGCAGTTTCTTCCCAGCACCAGCGGGCAGTCCCGATGCGTCCATGTCTCAATCCGGCTGTCCAGATCCTCCGGGTACCGCTCCGGAATCGCGGCAGTCAGCCGGGACTTGATCGCAGCAAAGTCCTCAGGTCCGCGAACTGGAAACTCCAGATACTGGTCCATGCACATCCGGGTGCCGTACGCTGATCTGCCGCTCTTGCGGGCTTTGGTTACAATTCCCCTGGAGTTACGCGCAACCACATACTCAGGCGTCTCTTCCAGCACGTTTTGGTCAAAGGCCGGAACAAAGCCGTAATTGACCGGAATAAACTCTCGCCGGTCCAGACCCAGCGCAGGCTCTCCGTCAAACCAGCTCCAGGAAAACCCCGATACCGCTTCGGGGTTTTCCTGCTCCCACCGCTCCCGCGTCTGGCCCCACTGACCCAGTTCATGATTCGGCCGACGGTCACAGGCCTCATACTCCATGCATGCTGTAAAGCACTCCAGGTCTGTTGTACGTGTTTTTTCTGTACAGGTTGTACTCATATTTTCTTACTCCTGAAAAATGTATTTTGTTACATAGAGTATACACCGAAACTGAGCAGTGTCCTTGACCTGTACGACAATTTTTAGCACAAAAACGACATGCATTGCTTTTCTGTACAAATAAATCAGGAGCTTCCGATCTACGCCCTCCTTTTACACTCTCTCCTGCTCTGATTAACCTTCGATTGCCATCACCATAAAAA
>CAZGEP010000021.1:17568-19021 GCA_964524955.1 uncultured Planctomycetota bacterium
AAACAGGCGCCTTTTGAAGGCGCCTGTTATTTTTTATAAGCGGGTGATGGGAATCCCTTACAGACGAGAACGTCCTGTTCTCGTCCTCCAGGCCGGGGAAATCGGCTGACGCGGACTTCCTGTCCGCTTATCAGCCGGAAACGGCTGCGCCGATTTCCCTTCGATTGCCATCACCATAAAAAAAACAGGCGCCTTTTGAAGGCGCCTGTTATTTTTTATAAGCGGGTGATGGGAATCGAACCCACATGGCCAGCTTGGAAGGCTGGAGTTCTGCCTTTGAACTACACCCGCGCAGAAGTAGTGACATTTTAATACGAAACGTGCCGTTTGTCAACTTTTTTTCTGCTGCAGGAATAAAATCCGAGCGGTAACTTCTTGCTTTATTCATGAGGAAATTATAATTCAGGTATGGGGTAATAGGCGCATAAACAAACATTGCCGCACAGGGAGCCTGACCATGACTGAAACACAGAATCGTAAAGGCGTGAATATCCGCGGAATCCACCTGGACCTTAAAGGCATGCCGCCGCTCTTCAACCGGTTACTCGATCTGCTGGATTTCCTTGCAGGATTAAAGATCAACTGTGTCCTGATCGAATACAATACGCACTTCCCGTGGAGCGAAAAGAAGTTCCGGGACAAGAACGGCTATACCCGCCGTCAGATAACTGAATTCCTGGAAAAGGCAGCCGCACTGAATATACAGGTCGTTCCGCTGGTGCAGACATTTGGACATCTGGAGATGGTATTCCATCATAATGAATACGCAAAATACAGGGAACGGAGTGACAATCCGGCCGAACTCTGCCCGCTGAAAAAGAAACCCTTTAAAATCGTCCACAGGATGATTCAGGATATCATAAAGACGCACCAAAGATTTTCCACGCACATTCACCTGGGCGCGGATGAGGTCTGGTCCCTGGGGAGCTGCCCACGGTGCAAAAATTATGTTAAGAAATATTCCAGGTCCGCTCTTTTTCTCAAGCACATGACTCCGCTGCTGGACGACGTTCGCGATGCCGGGTTTCAGCCCATTATCTGGGATGATATGATGCGTTCCTGGGACCGGAAAGCATTGAAGGAAATCGGCGAGCGAACGGATCTGATGGCCTGGAATTATCGTGCCAATCCCTTTGCCGGATCGCTGACTCGTAAAACGCTTTCCGCATACCTGAATGCCGGCATTACGGTCTGGGGTGCTTCCGCATTCAAGGGCGCAGACGGCCCGGTTGAGGATCGGCCGTACCTTCCCGATCGGATCGCAAACAACCAGGCATGGCTCAACGCGGCAAAAGAGCACGGGCTCAAGGCAGTGGTTGCCACGGGCTGGAGCCGGTATTCGGATCTAATTGCCACCTGCGAAGGCCTGGAGGGATCCCTGGACTCGCTGGTCATCTGCGCACGAATTCTCTCCGGCAGAAAGTTGTCAAAGAATCCGCGGAAATCCGCGGAA
>CAZGEP010000021.1:19031-38683 GCA_964524955.1 uncultured Planctomycetota bacterium
CTAAGGCCTTATCCTCCACGGTTCCCATTCAGATCATCGCGACTACCGAAGAGCTGGCCTCCTGGCAAAAAGAAATCCAGGCAATCACCCGGAACCTCTATGCGAATTTCCCCTTTCACGGAGAAAAGGATCGAAGAAATCCATACTGGTTTACCAGGGAGGTCAAACGCCTGAAAGGTCACCGGGATCGCGGAACCGATGTCCTCGCCCGCTGGAAAAAGCTTCACAAGGGACTTGCGGCCGATGTCCATCTGATGCAGTACGTGCGAAATCGGCTGACTCCAGTCAAAAAACTGTATTCGTTTTTCCGCGAAGCAAAACCCTTGTATAAAAAATCATAGACATGCTATAGCATCTATTTATAATCTCAGATGTTTTTATTTATTACTTACTCTTTTTCAGGGGGCTGAAGATGGCTTCAAAAAAGCTCAATCGAAAACTGAACATGGGAATGGTCGGCGGAGGCCCAGGCGCCTTTATCGGTGATGTCCACCGCAAGGCATCCCGCCTGGATGGCCATATCGAACTGGTGGCCGGCGCCTTTGACATTGACCCGAAGAAAAGCAAACAGATGGGACGCAAACTTCTGATCGCTGCTGACCGGACATATGCGGACTACAAAGAGATGATCAAGGCGGAGAAGGCGCTGCCCGAAGGCGAGCGTATTGACTTCGTTGCAGTTACCACTCCGAACAAGTGGCACTATCCGGTGGCCCGGGATTTTCTAAAGGCCGGGTTTCATGTGATGTGCGAAAAACCCATGACCATGAATCTGCGGGAAGCCAAAGACTTGAAGAAACTCGTCAAAAAGACGGGTCTGGTCTTTGGCCTGATGCATAATTACACGGGATACCCCATGGTCAAACTGGCCCGGGACATGGTCGCCAGCAAAAAGCTCGGCCGCATTATGAAGGTGGTCGTCCGCTATCCTCAGGGCTGGCTGGTCCGACCGATCGAGAAAGAAGGTCAGATGCAGGCTTCCTGGCGCACGGATCCCAAACAGGCCGGTGCCGGCGGATGCATGGGCGATATCGGAACGCATGCTGCCAACCTGGCTGAATACATTACAGGACTGACGATCACGGACATTTGCGCAGATCTGACCGCCTTTGTCAAGGGCCGTGCTCTGGACGATGACGGTAACTGTCTCCTCCGGTTTAAAGGAGGCGCCAAGGGCATCCTGCATGCCAGCCAGATTTCCATCGGTGAGGAGAACAATCTCGGAATTTATATTTTTGGTGAAAAAGCAGCCGTGGAATGGCATCAGGAAAAACCCAATGATCTGCTGGTCAAGCCTCTGGACGCGCCGGTTGAAATCTGGCGGCGCGGCAATGAATATGTGAATAAGCTGTCACCGGCCGCGGAACGTTGCACTCGGATTCCTCCTGGACACCCGGAAGGATTCTTTGAGGCATTTGCCAACAACTATTTAAATTTTGCGGATACAGTGCGTAAGGCACTGACCGGCAAAAAAGCCACGGCTCTGGAATCCGACTTTCCCGGCATTGATGATGGCATTCGCGGAATGGCATTTATTGAGACCGCAGTCAAGAGTACAAAGAGTTCACGAAAGTGGACGAAATTCGCTGTCTGAGAAGTATCGGCAAACACTCAAATCCGGAACAGGATTCCGGTTCATTTTCTTTGGTTCAGTCGTATCATGCACAGCACACTGCTTGAGATTCCTCTGCCATGGGGAGGCTCGATAAAGATATTTGCCTATGGATTCATGCTGGCCACCGCGTTTATCACCGGCATGCTCCTAATCAAAAAACGCTGCAAGTCCCGCGGTTGCAACCTGGATACAGCACTGAACCTCTGTATGCTGGTGGTCGCTGGAAGCATTATTGGTGCGCGTCTCTTTTACTGTATTCAGTTTCACAGTGAAATAAAATCCGTATTCGATTGTTTCCGGATCTGGAATGGCGGACTGGTGTATTACGGTGGCTTTTTTGGTGCTGTGGTTGTCACATTTCCGTATTGCCACATCAAGAAAATCAGTTTTCTGGAAATGGCGGATCTTTTTTCGCCGTCCGTGGCACTGGGCATCGGCATCACCCGAATCGGCTGTTTTCTCAACGGATGCTGTTACGGTCCGCCCACACAGTCCGCACTCGGGGTTCGTTTTCCACTGGACGCGCTGCCGTACCAGGACGCACAGGTTATGGAACTGGCGTCAAAACTCGGATTGAACTCCGCGACACCGCCGCTTCATCCGGTACAGCTATACTCCTCAGCCAGCTGCATCCTGATGTTTGTGGTTCTTATTCTGTTTGAGAAAAAATTCGCTCCGCCCAGAGGAGTGGTCTTTCTGTTCTTCTGTGTGCTGTATGCGATATACCGCTTTCTGATTGAGTTTCTCCGAATTGGAAATCCCAATGCCTATCTGGGACTTACGATATCTCAGGCAGCAAGCATTGCGGTTGTGATTACTGCGACGGTCATTGTTTTTGTAAAGAAACGACATGCGAAAAAAAACCATCTCTTACGCTGAACGTGTTGTTGTCAAAATCGGCACCTCCCTGCTCGTGGATACAGCAGGACGGATCAAGGGCCGCAGTCTGGCCGGTTTTGCCGCACAGATTCATGATCTGATGGACCGTGGAAAAGAGATCGTGGTCGTGACCTCCGGTGCCATCGGCATCGGCCTGCGACGTATGGGGATTGAGCAGCGCCCCCAATCCATGCCCCTGCTCCAGGCAGCCGCAGCCGTGGGTCAGAATATCCTGATGAACGCGTATCAGAAAGCGTTTACAAAATTCAGTATCGTTTCCGCCCAGGTGCTGCTTACGCATGACGGACTCAAGGATCGGACCCGATTCCTGAACGCACGCCATACTATCCGAACCCTGCTCACTCGGGGTATTGTTCCGGTCATCAATGAGAACGATACCGTGGCAATTGATGAAATGAAGATCGGAGACAACGATACGCTTTCGGCGCTGGTCACCACTGTAGTGGAAGCCGATCTGCTCATCCTTCTCTCCGACATTGACGGATTCATGACTGGTGATCCGAAAAAAGAGAAGAACACTCGTATTATCAGCGAAGTACAGGAAATCACACCTGAAATCCGAAAGATGGCCCGGCCGGTTTCCGGAGGCTTTGGCGTGGGCGGCCTGGTCACCAAGCTCAATGCTGCGGAAATCGTTACCCGCAGCGGTGAAGGCTTTCTCATTGTCAACGGAAAGACAACGAATATTTTAACGCGCCTGTTTGACGGCGAAGAGCTGGGAACCTTCTTTCATCCCCAGTCGGAAAAACTCCAGGGCAGGAAACGGTGGCTGGCCTTTAACCGAAGAATACAAAGCCACGTAACCGTGGACAGCGGTGCAGTCCGGGCGCTGATAAAGAAACATTCCAGCCTGCTTCCCATCGGCATCAAAGCGTGCGAGGGAAAATTCAGCCGGGGAGATACGATTATGATTCGGGATGAATCCGGAAATGAAATCGCCAGGGGCATTGCCAACTATTCGTCAGCTGAAGTTGATAAAATCAAGGGCATGAAAAGTTCCCGGATTGCTTCCATACTGGGATACCAGGACTATGATGAAATTATCCACAGAGACAATCTTGTAATTATGAATTCAGGAGACACGCAGTGAAAAATTTATCGCAGAACACCGTACCCGGATTTCAGCTCGGGACTGCGGCCGCCGGTCTGAAGGAGTCGGGAAAGAAGGACATGGCCGTTGTTTTCTCGCAAACGCCCTGCACTGCGGCCGGCGTTTTCACACAAAATCTGGCCGCTGCCGCACCGGTACTGGTCGGCCGGCGTCTGATCCGACGCAAACACTCTCACGGTCTGGTTGTAAACAGCGGGAATGCCAATGCATGCACCGGTGACCGCGGACGCACAGACGCGGAAAAGATGTCTGAAATGACCGCTGAATTGACCGGTATTTCCAAGGGAAACTTTTTTCCGGTCTCCACCGGCATTATCGGAGAGAAGCTTCCCATGAAAATAGTCGAGTCTGGCATTCGCGAATGCGTGGACGGACTGGCGCCGCTGGATCTAATTCAGCTGGCCCGGGCAATCATGACCACTGACACCTATCCCAAGACGGCGTTTGAAGAAATCAAAACCCGCAGCGGAACCATTTCACTGGGCGGCGCGGCCAAGGGTTCGGGCATGATCGCTCCGAACATGGCCACCATGCTGGGGTTTATCTTCACGGACATCGCAGCACCCGGAAACGTGCTCACGGACCTGCTCAAGTCCACCTGCAACCTGACCTTTAACTGTGTCACCGTGGACGGCGATACCAGTACCAATGACACAGTCCTGATGTTTGCCAACGACGTCAGTGATATCCACCTTGATGATCTGAGTTCAGAGGAAGCTCAGGCATTCCGTGCCGCGCTCATACGGGTCTGCCGCTCTCTGTGCGAACAGATCGCTGCTGATGGCGAAGGCGCCACCAAACGCGTTACCATTTCTGTGGAAAAGACCGATACGCAGAAAAATGCGCTCCAGGCAGCCAGAGCCGTAGCTGAATCCAATCTGGTTAAAACGGCTCTGGCCGGATGTGATCCGAACTGGGGGCGCATCGTCTGCGCACTGGGCTACAGCGGTGTCTCTTTCCGCCTGGAAGATATCACAGTTTCTATTCAGGGAACACGGGTATTCGCCAACGGTAAACCTGCAAAATTCAACCGATCTTCTCTGGAAAAGAAACTGGCTAAGGATTCTGTAGACATTGTCATCCATCTGCATACCGGTCGGCAGGAAGCCCGGATATGGACGTGTGATTTGACCAAAGATTACGTTGCCATCAATGCGGATTACCATACATAATACTTCGGGGACAAATGATTGATTTGAATCAGTCTTCTCCCAGACATCATGCAGCAACGCATCACGAAATTCACAAATACGATGCGTGCCGCATGATGCTGATACCGTTTTTCGCTGTGTTGCTCCTTTTACTCTACGGATGCGCAGAAGAAAAAAGACCCATCCGCAAGACCGGACTAACGGTAAACCTGATCCCCTGCAATGACGCATCCACCTCATCCGGCCTTCTGCAGATCCGCAAGAAAAAAGACGGCCCCAATGTTCTTCAGACCGCTCTCTCCGGTTCCGGCCGGTTCTCGCTGCCTGCCGGTGAATATACAGTTACTGTCGACAAAGGACCGGGCTATTCACCGGTGGACCGCTATGCCTACCTGAAACACCAAAACCATATATTAAACATCTCCCCCGTGCCCTGGTTTGATCTTCGAAAACTGGGCTGGCAGGTCATTCGCCCCTTTGTGCATATCCCCTCCGTTGACCCCGATGCTGTGGCATCCGCAGTCACCCGGGAAAAAGCCCTTGGTACATGCTTTCTAGGACTCTCGGCCAATTGGAGACTGCACACAGATCAGGAATTCAACCGCCTGGATTCGAACACGAGCAAACAGGATATACTGCTGCTCAAAGCCCAGCCCCTGAACAGAGGAGTTCTCTACGCGAATGCCTGGGCGTATACTCAGCAATCCCTTCCCCTTTTCCGCGGTCCGCTGTATCCCATCTTCCAGAAGGTACGTCGGCTTAAGGGTATCTCTGTAATCCGTTTTCCGACAAACGAACTGCCCGAAGGCCCGTCAACACTCAAACTGAAAACCATGGACATGGATTCCGTTCCCAAGGAATTCCGTCACTTCGTCCGCACCGGCCTGGCTTCGGAACTGCCCTTTGACATTATCGCCGGACCTCTTTTTGATCTTCTGGACATTCACCTGGAATCCGAGAAGGATATCCGACTCTGGTTTTTTCTGCTCAACAAAGGCTACTGGATTCCGGCAGTCAGTTCGGACGCCAATGCCTGGTGCCTTGCACCGGCAACGGAATACGGACTGAATTCCATCCGAAAAGGAGTTAGCTGCATTTCGAATGGCCCGGTTCTTCTCTTTCGTATTGCCGGCAAACTGCCCGGGGACTGCCTTCCCGCGGACAAGAAGAGACTTCAGGGCCATGTGGGAGCCTTTCTGGATCCAGCCGGAGAGGACACCTTTACCTCCCTGGAAATTATCCGCAACGGCAAGGCCAAAGAATACCCGATCGCCAGTGGTCAGCGCTCCGTGGATCTGAAGGTCCGTCCTATATTTGAATCTGAACCCACCTGGTATATGGCACGAGCTCGAACCCGAAAGGGAAAGACCGCGCTGACCAACCCCATATACTTCGGCAATCCAGCCAAAGCCTCCTCACCGCCAGCCACGGCACGGGTAATCCTGTCTGTTCGCAACGCGGCATCCAACCCGATTCCTCGAGCAACCGCAACCGTTATGAACAGCACGACAGTTATTCGCAAAATAACCCTGCGCGCTAAACCGGTTGAATTCGACTGTCCGCCCACTGCGGAAATCATTATCACGGCCAAGGGATACCAGCCCGAACGCATTACTCTTTTTGAGGCGTCCGGCGTCCGGAAGTATCTGCTTCAGCTCCATTCCTTTGAAAGTCCCGGAGCTGAGAGCCTGTACAAGTGGTCTACCTATGAACACATAAAGCTGCTTTTGTCCCGGGTCAAACTCACCCGAACCCTTACGAAAATAGAGGAGGATAAGCCATGAATGCATCGGATCCGTATCTCATGAATTTTTCAGCACGAGATTTCAATCCCGCAACCGACCCGCTCTTTTATCAGCGATGGTCTCCCCGGTCCTTCCAGAAGAAAGATCTTGATCCGGAACTGCTTGAAGCCATCATTGATGCCGCACGCTGGAGTCCCTCCTGCTACAATGACCAGCCGTGGGTATTTCTGACATCAGAGACCCAAGAGGACTTTGAGACATTTTACAGTCTGCTTGTTGACGTAAACCGGAAGTGGACGCACAATGCCAGCGTGATCGGGTTTATCCTCAGTCGAAACAACTTCACCTTTAACAGCAAGCCCAATCCGTGGGGACCGTTTGACTGCGGTGCAGCATGGATGGCCATGACGCTCCAGGCAAGAAAATTCGGGCTCTATACCCACGGTATGGCCGGCGTCAAGTATGACGAAGCCTATGAAACACTGAAGATTAATCGGGAGGACTATCGGCTGGTCTGCGCCTTTGTGATCGGATGGATTGACACCCCGGACAAGCTGCCAAAGGATTTTCAGGAACGTGAAAAGCCTTCTGAACGAAAAACCCTTACGAATATCTGGAAAAAAGGATCCCTGTCGGAAGAAGGCTGAAAGGGTTCCTACTGCTCCATGTCGATAAAGATTACATCGCCGGGCTGAAGAGCGGAAGCGACAACATCATTCTGTTGAGCGATTTCTTTGTAACGATGGCCGGAACCGTAAAATTTCTCAGACACCTTCCAGAGTGAATCCCCCTTCTGCACAACATAACGAACCTTCCGTTTCCGTTCGACTTTTTTCTGAACGCGGGCAACCGATTCATCGGTATCGGTCTGTTCGCTGTTCTGCTGCTCAACATTGGAATCGTTCCGACTGTCTTGCTTGTCATTTACAGACAAAAAGTTTTCTTCATCCAAATCATCGAATTGATCCCAAACCGGTTTAACCAGTTTGTCGGTGTTGTCCATCTGTGCAATGGTATTCGCAGGTCTGCTGTCCACACCCCGCTCCCCCGGATTCACGTCAAAAATGATCGAAAAGACCAGTAACACACCCGCAGCCATCCAGCTTGCACAGGCAAAGGCCCGGTAAATCTTGATCTTTCGCTGCGATTCATAGGCGCTGGTCAGAATTTTCCGGTTGTATTTTTCCCGTATACGATGGAGTTCCTGTTCGCGCTGGCCAAGCATCTCGTTAATCTTATTCAAACGTCGTTGTTTCTTACAGAGCATCTTCTGCAGCTCACGGCTGTCGCCCCGGTTTTCCTCATAATCCGTGATCTTGGTCTTGAGCTGCTGATTCTCATTGTATCGCTCATTCAAACGCTCACTCATTTCCTCAACCAGCTTCTCCAACCGGGTCCGGGTCTTTTCCAGGCGTTCAGAGCGCTCCTTGAGTTCCAGGTATTTGCGCGTGATATGCTTTCTCTCAGTCGACTGGGAAGTAAGAGGGGCTTCCAGATCATTGACGTCCTTATCATAGGTTTCAAAGTGAAAATCCGTTTTTCCCTGCTCAACCGGTTCTGCCTCTTCTTCAATTACTTCAAGCTCGTCAAAGGACTGCACAGTCTTAACCGACCCTTGCCGGTCGGTTACAAAGTCTCTTCCGGAAATCCGTATATCAAACTCATCCCTGGATTCCAGGCGGACAGCTGTAAGAATCTCTTCCTCATCCTGATCCTGCGATGTCGGATTCCCGACATTACTGTAATCAAAAAGTTCTGCCTCCACATACTTCTTTTCCTTTACCAGTACCGGCTTGCTCTCCGCCACAGCCTGCTCCTCTTCGGCTTCCGCTGCCTGCTCATCAGCCGATTCTGAAACGTCTTCGCCGCTATCCTGTTCCGCAGTTTCGTCGCCTTCAATTTTCACTTCGATCCGCTGCGTTCCTTTGGTCTCATTCTCGTCGTCTTCCGCTGCGTCCTGCGCATCCGCATCAGTTGTCTGCTGTACATGAACGTTGTTCTCTTTATCCTGGGTCTGCGGAGCGCTCTCTTCTTCTGAAGCATCTTCCGGTTCTGTTTCAGCTTGCTGCTCATCATCTTCAGACACTGTCTCAGCAACCGACTCAGCGCTGTTATCCTCTGACTCTTCCTCCGTCGCCTGCTCTTCTTTCTCTTCTGCCTCTTCCGCCTGCTCTTCCTGTGCATCCCCGGTATCTGCCTGGCCAGCAGTTTCCCGGGCCTGCTCTTCTTCAGCCTGCTCCTCGCCTTCCTGTTCCTGAGATGCCTCTGCTTCAACCTCTGCCACTGTCTCCTGATCTTCCTCATCCACTGCTGATTCCGCTTCTTCTTCCGATTCCAGGGACAAAGATTGTTCCACCTCCGCGGTTGCGGTTGCGGTTACAGATTCGCCGCCTGCTTCAAGGAGATTGTATATTTCCGTTCGAACGGGCTCTTTACGCCATTTGGCAATCAGTCTGATTTTATCGTCGAAATATCCTTTTTCCCGGTAGTTTTTCAGGATTTCTTCCGCAGTTCTCATGGTTTTCTCCTCTCCAGGGACAGCAGGCAGTTAGCTGGAATCGGCAAATTTAATTGTATTCTTGTATTTTGTATTTTACAAAATATAAAATACTATTTAATTATATCGATAAATCAAGCAAAAACTTTAGATAAAAATAAAAAAATTGCCTTGAAAAGGTTTTCGGGCAGAGATACAATGTTAAAATTCTAATTTATTCTGAATTATACGCTTACAAATTATTTGAACAACAGCTGCTGTTCAACCGCTTACAGGAGAATCCTGATGAAAATTGGTGTGATCGGAACCGGATACTGGGGCAAGAATCTGGTACGAAATTTCAGTGAAATCGGTGCCCTGAGCTGCATTTGCGACAGCAACCCGGAAGCAGGCTCGGAACTGGCTGCCAAATATAAGGTTCCGCTCTACGCGACCATGGATGAAATGCTTGGCAATGAGCCGAAAATTGCCGTGGCCGCAGCCACGCCTGCGGCTACGCATTATGATGTGCTCAAATCGGTTCTTCAGGCCGGCCACCATGCCTTTGTTGAAAAACCCCTTGCCTTGAATGTATCCGAAGCAGAAGAACTCATTAACATCGCCGATAAAAAGAATCTCACGCTCATGATCGGTCATCTCCTGCAATACCACAGCGGATTCCGAAAACTCAAAGACATGGCCAGAAGTGGAGAACTGGGCAAGATCAATTACATCTTCTCGTCCCGTCTGAACCTGGGCAAGATCCGCAGAGAAGAGAACATTCTCTGGTCCTTTGCACCTCATGATATCTCCATGATCCTCTCCCTGGCCGGTGAAGAACCGGAAAGCGTGACCGCGATCGGACACAACTTCCTCAGCAAGGCTGTGGCTGATATCACAACCACGCATCTCTCCTTTCTATCCGGAATTGCTGCACATATTTTCGTCTCCTGGCTCCACCCGTTCAAGGAACAGAAACTGGTTGTGGTCGGAGACAAAAACATGGCCGTCTTTGACGATACCAAACCATGGAATGAAAAGCTTGTACTCTACCCCCACACCATCAGCTGGAAAGACGGCGCCCCGGTACCGGACAAGAAAGATGCCCAGCCCGTGGAACTTGAAGAGAGTGAACCGCTCAAGGAAGAATGCCTCCACTTTCTCGAGTCCATTGACAAAAAACAAGCTCCGCTTACTGACGGCAGAGAAGGTCTGCGAGTCCTGCAGGTACTGGATGCGGCCCAGCGGTCACTGGAAGATCAGGCCAGGTCCAAAACCGTGGCAATGGAAGCGGCCTTTTTCGCACACGAAACGGCAGTCATCGACAAAGATGTCACGATCGGTGAACGCACAAAGATCTGGCACTTTACACACATCATGCCCGATACCGCGATCGGCCGGGACTGCGTGCTCGGACAGAATGTCACAGCCGGACCATCGGTCACCATTGGAAACAATGTCAAGATCCAGAACAATGTCAGCGTATACAAGGGTGTTGAGATCGAAGACGACGTCTTCTGCGGCCCGTCCATGGTCTTTACCAATGTCATGAACCCGCGGAGTTTTATCAGTCGAAAAGAGGAGTTCCGCAAGACCCGCCTCAGGAAAGGCTGCTCTGTAGGCGCCAATGCCGTAATCGTCTGCGGCAACACCATCGGTCAGTATGCCTTTGTGGGAGCCGGTTCCGTGGTCACCCGTGACGTTCCGGACTTCGCCATGGTATACGGAAATCCCGCGAAAGTCGAGGGATGGGTATGCGCCTGCGGTGTGAAACTCGAATTCAAGAAAAACAAGGCCAAGTGCAGCGCCTGTGAGAAAAAATATCAGAAGAAAGGAAACACATGCAGTTTATTAATCTGAAAAAACAATTTGAAATCTGCCGGACCGATATTGAGAAAAACATCAGTGATGTGATGGAAAATACCGCCTTTATCATGGGCCCTCATGTCACGGAACTGGAAGAAAAACTTGCAGCCTTCACACAAACAAAGCATGCCATCAGCGTCTCCTCTGGAACCGATGCCCTGCTCATGTCGCTGATGGCCCTTAACGCAGGACCTGGTGATGAAGTCATCACCTCGCCCTTCTCCTTTATCGCCGGGGCTGAAACAATCGCCCTTCTCGGGGCTACACCGGTCTTCGCAGAAATCGACCCTGACACGTACAACATTTCACCGGATTCCCTGCGTGAGAAAATCTCCGGCAAAACCAAAGCCCTGATGCCGGTGGACATCTTCGGGCAGTGTGCGGAGTATGACGAAATCAATGCCATTGCAAAAGAACACAACCTTCCGGTCATCGAAGACGGTGCGCAGTCCCTGGGTGCAGAGTACAGGGGCAAACCCTCCTGTTCGCTGGGCGACATCGGCTGCACATCCTTCTTCCCGGCCAAACCGCTGGGCTGCTACGGTGACGGCGGCATGGTCTTTACTGACAATGACGAACTCGCAGACATCATCCGCTCCATCCGCGTTCATGGCAAAGGCTCTCACAAATACGAAAACGTTCGCGTGGGAATGAACGGCAGACTTGATACCATGCAGGCCGCAGTCCTGCTCGGCAAACTCAACATCTTTGCCGATGAGATTCAAAGCAGACAAAACGTTGCCGCCATTTACAACAAAGGACTGAGCGATCACGTGAAAACACCAGTGGTTCTGGACCACAACAAGTCTGTCTTTGCCCAGTACTCCATTCTGGTTGAAGAAGACAGAGACGGCGTTGTCTCCCGGCTCAAAGAAGCAGGCATTCCATCGGCGGTTTACTATCCGAAGCCGCTCCATCTGCAAACCGCATTTGCGAATCTCGATCACAAACCCGGAGACTTCCCGATTACCGAAGACATCTGCAGTCGGATATTTGCCGTACCCATGCACCCCTACCTGAGTGCAGAAGATCAGGAAAAGATCATCAGCGGAGTCATTGCCGCAAAGGGGTAAGATGGCTGAAAAACGTGTAATAACCAGGCTGTCGGCTGTTGCTGTGATTGCAGCACTCTCAGCCGCAGCCTTTTTTTATTACCGCGTACACATGCGGCAGAACGCTCTGGCATACCGCAGGCCGGTCGGCCCCCAAACCACAAATACAGACGATATCCTCAACAGCACCAACTCATCGCTCATGCAGGGCCGAGACGATCCGGAGAATGAACGCTGGTTAGACATTGCGGGAAACATCTACAGCACGGATTTCATTCGCAACTTCAGTTACACCCGCCATCCCCCCGAAGTCCGTGTAACTGTTGACCGAAAAGCCGCCACCTTCCGGGGCCGAATCCAAGCCAAAGGCCTGAAGCCCAACTTTGCCTATCAGATCAAACTCATGGGAAATCACCGCCGCTGCCCTGACACCTTTGAAACCATCGGCTACCTGGGTCGGTGGCGTCTGCCCGGCCCCGGCACCAACTACACTGACAGCGACTACCGATCCTGGCCCGACAAATCCCAAATCCAGTCCTACATCCTTTTTGACTACCTGGTTACAGACCGCAACGGAAACGCAATCAAAGACTTTGCCATGGACAGTTCGCTCCACGTTCTGTTCAATGCATCCTATCAGTGGAAGGGAGGACCTGATGACTCAAGCCACCGCATCTACCGGATCACACCCGACAATCCGGATATCTACGCAGTTCCGTCCGACCAGTCAACCATTGAACGCATCTGGGCTGAATCCGAAAAAGCCCCCGGCCGCCCGAAAATCAGAGCACTCAAACTCCCTCCCGGCACATACAACGCTGAACTGATCCTGACCGAAGAGAGCTTCCATTCCGTTGGAAACGGCGGATACTGGGCCACCGTACTGCACCTGCCCGTTACGTTTGAAATTGAGTAAAACGTGTTACCCGCAGGCAATGGTATTCACTGCAGTGAACTCATTCCCTACATTAACCTCTTTGACTCAGAGGACATTGAACTCCCCATAGAGAAAATTATTGTTGGCCCTCATAAAAAATAACACATCGGATAAATCAACATGTCCCATAAAAGAGTGACTGCTGAACCTGACTGATTCCCGACATTTAATATCAAAGCCGTTATCGAAAAAAACATAAGGACAGGGGTCATCATAAATAAAGGAGAATATACAGGCCAGTTTCTTGCGCGTCGAAAATAATCCATGCATGCATATGGTATTGAAATGAAATTCACGATTACGGGAATGCTGAGCATCATAAAGAGGAAGGCAGGCTAATATCCGCTCGCCTGTATATACCAGAATAACGCAAGCAATGTAAGAATGATTGATCTAAAATGCTTCCTTCTTCGTGCCCGGACAACACACTCAGGCTCTTGATACGGTATTTCCGCATCCCCATCCAGTATACTCAAAACCGATATCACGATCACCAGAGGGTACAGCATAAGAACAGCGGAATTCAATCCAGAAATTGCACTCGCAATGTCATCCTTTATTGTCAGGTGGGCAATTGATTGAAATTGTTCGTTTCTGAGATCAATATACCTGTAATAGAAACCCCTTGATCCAAAGATATTATTTATACCCTGCAAAGGAAAGATTAAAAAACTGAGTATTCCAAAAAAAGCAACAACATATATACTCCACTCCTTTTGAAAAGACCGCTTTGAAAGACATCTCCACAGCCAATACACAAGGCAAATAAAAGTAAGGCAGAAATAAAACAAACCTGTCTGGCTGTAGCTTGCCTTTGAGAACTCCTGTCTGACAAATATCATCAAGAACCCATGCGCAGCAATCCCACTGAAAAGCACAACCTGAACAACATACGAAATTCGTTTTATCATGGTTTTCTATTCGCCTGCAGTTTCATTGTGCCACCACTGGCCTTTTACAACTGCTTCTGGATCGATTTTCCGAATGGCTTCGCGTGTCCCAGGTAAATCGTTCCTGGTATAAGCGCAGACTGAAGCAAGAAAGGTCATCGGGTTTTGATTGATCAGGCAACTCCTGCCGACTGTATCATGCTCAAGGTAAACAACCGCTCCAGTGCCTTTCTCAATACAGACCTGATCACCATAATTATTGCTGCCTATCTGCATGTATTCTCCCAGATCTTTCGCTTTGGTATCAAGAGTAATCATAGTTGGACATAATTTCGGAAGGCCGGTGTCACGAAGAAACAACCATTTCTCTACTGAAAACTTCAATCCCCAGCTTGCCACATCTGGATATCGAACGACTTCAGTAAGTTCGTCTGCCATATCCTCAAGCTCATCCGGTAACTCAACGCGTATGCGCTGAATATACTTATCGAGAAGTTCTTGTGCAAAACTCACGACACCATCCAAATATTCATGATTATTAAGTCGATTCCTGTTTTCCCTTTTAAGAATAATACTCTCTGCCGGGAGACATATCAATTGGAAAAGACCTTGCCTGGGACATAAAAGAACTCAGTTTGCTTATCTCTTCACGCAGTTCTCTGTGAACTCTGCGTTCTCTGTGGTTCATTATTTTTTCATGTCTTAATCGGTCACTCTATTACCACCCGATCGGCAGCCAATACAGTTTATTATTACCTCTACAAATATAAGATGTATTATTGAAAGTTTCTTCATTTCAGTTCCCTATGAAACATCTCATATTTCTTTTCCAAACGCAGCTGCCAGACAGGCGTTAACTATGTCTTCGTTATTATCAAATCTTTATCCTGTCAATCCTGTCAGATTTATATCAGCTCTCTGTTCCCTTCAGCAGCTTGCTGTAAAACAGCTCCGGATCCCCCGGGATCCAGATCATCAACTTTACATAATTTTCAGTCCAACACCTCTTAGATTCAGTACTGCAGGATTAAAATCTGTCTGAATGATATCCTGCACAGAGAATTATGTCAAATGGAAAACGCGGTGATGCGTTCTTGCGGCCTGCTTCCTTCTGCTCTTTTTCGCCTAACGAAATGATGCGTTTCGGAGACTACGGCAATGAATCCGAAGACAAATTTCGCGAGAAACCAACACCCGCTTATCTCATTGCTCGTTACCAGATACTTGTTCTTTCAATTTCTCAGCTTCCTCCGCCCACGGGGTGTTTTTGTGATCGGTCAGTATGGTTTGCAGGTGTACCAATGCCTTTTCGTTCTTACCGTTGAGCATCAGGTTCCTGGCCAGGAGCAGGAGTTTGCGGCATTTTTTTTCTTCAGGCGACATCTCTTGTTTTTGGGTCTCTTTTTTGTTAGTGGCAATGGGTTCTTTCTTCTCTTGCTCGGCGTTCCTGGTGACCTCTTTTTCTTTTTTCTCTTCCGCTGCCTTGCGGGCGGCCTGAATGTCTTTTTCAACAATTCCCTTGAGCCATTCAAAGACAGGCTTCTTCATGGTATCCGGTCCGGGAACATGGCCTTCATTCGGTATAACCACCCTGGTAACATCTGCCCCGGCCTTTTTCAGTGCCGGACAGCCAATATTTGCAGCTTGCACATTCGGATCCTGCGCGCCGTTCAGGACCAGAACCGGCCGCCCCTTTGCCACACTGAGATTCACCGGCCGCCGGGTAAGCGGACCCGCAGCAATGATGCAATAGCCCCGGAAGAGTCCCCGGGCTTTTGGCTGAAATCCATAATAGTTCACGCCCCATCCACCCATGGACAGGCCGGTCAGAAAAACCATTTTGTCGTTCACGGAATAATGTTCTTTGAGCGTGAGCATGATATCCTTGAAATACTGAAGCATGTTTTTGCGGGATTTGGCGTCCGACGTTACACCGCGACGTCCTTTGTCGGATATAGCGGCATAGGATAGTCCAACCACAATAAAGTTCTGCCCGCCTGTAAAATACCGAAAGAGTTGGGCAGAGGGACGGGCGCCGGCGCCGTGCAGAAAGTAAATCACAGGCCATCGGGTCATTGCACTGTAGTTGGCCGGGATATAGAGTTTGCAGGGAGGAGAGTAGCTTGGGATTTTCAGATTTCCTTCTTTTCCCTTCTGTACGGGCAGCGGGGTGTCTGCTGCCTGAATATGTCCAACTGTCAAACCAATAACGGCTACGACCGCAATGACCGCAACCCAAACCCGATTCAGAACCGAAATATTCTTCCTCACCATAAGACACACTCCCGGACTGGTTATAATTATTACTTTAAATGTAGCTTCCCCATGCTACAATACCTTCATTCTTTTCGGAAGAAGCTCCTGTTTTTTTGCCGGCTGATGCGCAGCCGCCAATTCTTTTTTTAAGAAAACCTGCAATGAACCTCGGCACACAATATTACCGGGCCCCTTTCCCTCTGGACAAATACTGGGATCAGGACATGGCAAAGATGAAGGACTCGGGACTGAATACGGTCCAGATCTGGATTCTCTGGGCATGGGTGGAGTCCGATCCCGGCACCTTCAACTTTGATGACTATGACCGGCTGGTGGAGACTGCAGACAAACACGTTCTGGACGTTGTTCTCAGCACCATTGCCGAAATCCAGCCGTACTGGATTCACCGGGAAGTACCGGGCAGCGAGATGATCAATCACCTCGGGCACAAGGTCAAGTCCACCAATCGAGGTGAATGCCATTACGGGATAACTCCGGGCGGCTGCACAGATCACCCCGGTGTCTGGGAGCGCATGAGCCGTTTTCTGGAAGCCTGCGTCAAACAGTATGCGGGCGCTTCCAACCTGCACGGCTGGGACGCCTGGAATGAACTCCGCTGGAATGTGCAGGCCGACGGCCTGGTCTGCTACTGCGAATATACGATTGAGGCCTGGAGAAAGTGGCTGGATAAGAAATACAACGGTCTGGACGGCCTGAACAAGGCCTGGATCCGGAGATATTCCAGGTGGGAGGATGTCCAGCCGGGCAGAAAGCCTGACCTGCCGTATACGGAAATGATGTCCTTTGAGCATTTCATTACCCTGCGGGCCTGCAAACACGGCGCCCGCCGCTATGACCTGATGAAGGCACTGGATCCGGACCACCCGGTCACACTGCACGGCGGCCAGCCCAGCCCGCTTTACGCAGGCGGAGGAAACACCTTTACCCTGGACCGGGGAAATGACTGGAACTTTGCCGATCACCTGGACGGTGTGGGCTGTTCAAGCTTTCCCAAGTGGCAGGAAATTGATGACGCGGACTTTGGCATGCGTATTGAATTTGTCCGGTCTGCTGCCCGGGGCAAGCACATCTGGCTGAGCGAACTCCAGGGTGGCCGTTCCGCGATAGGTTTTTCGATCTTTGACAGCGTGGATGCGCTCTCCCAGCAGCGCTGGATCTGGAACGGCATTGCCTGCGGCGCGGACACCATTCTCTTCTGGTGCTGGCGGGATGAAGTATTCGGCAGAGAATCCAGCGGATTCGGGCTGGACGGAAGCGACGGCCTGGCAGACGAACGGCTCAAGGCCATGGCGGAAACCGGTCGCCTGCTCACAGAGCACAAAGACCTGGTCGACCATTACACACCGGATACAACAGAGGTCGGTGTTCTCTTCAGCCCCCAGTCCTATTACCTGCACTGGGCTCAGGAGGGCGGGGGCAGTCTGCCCAAGGATGCACTGACAGGATATCTGCGCGCGCTGGTGCGAAGCTCCATCCCCTACACCGTGATTGAAGAAGAGCATCTGGAAGAGTTATCGAATATCCGGATTCTCTTTATGCCGCGCACGATTGTGCTCTCGGATCAAGCCGCTGCCACCATCATTGCCTGGGTACGGGCCGGCGGAACCCTGGTCTGTGAATCCGAATGCGGCGCGTTTAATCCCGCGGGAATCTATCGTTATCCTGAAGAACGTTTTATTCAAGAACTCTGCGGAGTTTCTGAAATCGGCCGAAGACAGATTCCAGGAAAGACGGTTTGCGCTGCCCTGGACTCCGGATCTCTTGACATCCCGGTCAATCAATGGCTCACGCCGTATGCTCAGGAAAAAGGCAGCGTACTGGCAAGACTGGACAGCAGCCCCCTGATTCAGCAGGTGCCCTGCGGCCAGGGAAAAACAATTCTCTGCGGTGCGTACATGGGGGATGAATACCGATTTAACCCCACGCCTGACTTTGAAAAATTCATCCGCTACTGCGTTGATCAGGCCGGATGCACAAATCGAATACAGATCCTCGAGCCCGAACCGGACATGACATCCTTTATCTATACCAAGCATGGACAGTCTCAAGGCAAACGGGTCATCTTTGTATTCTTTCCCAAAGAACATGACCAGGTACGTCTGGCCTTTGAGCCCGGCTTTATCAAGAGTGCTCTGACCGACATCCGAACCGGAGAAACATTTACCCCGGCGGACAATCAGCTGGACCTGTCCGCGGGCGACTGGCGCTTCCGCGTGCTGACTGAATCCAATCATTAGGAATTTCTGCTTATGAGAGGAGTTCATCTGCAATGAAACCGGAAAACAAGAACAAAGCAGAAAGAGAGGCCATCTTTGGGCGTACTCAATGGATCTGGAGCCCGAAGAAGCTGAAAAATCACTACGTACTCTTTGCCCGATCAATACGTCTTCCTGAGGATGCTCCAAAAACGGCAGACATTGTACTTTCCGCGTCCTATCATTATGAACTCTATGTAAACGGAAAGTTTATCGGCCGGGGACCGGTTCACGGTGATCCCAAGTGGTGCCACTATGATTCATGGACAATTGAAACGTCTGACAGCGAAAAGATGCTGAATATTGCTGTGGTGACGCACCACTCCAGTGACATTCACATTCACTGTCTGACACCTGCACCTGCCGGATTCATTGCCTGCGTCAAAAGCGGCAGGCAATTTCTGGCAGGCACCAGTTCTGACTGGCAATGCCTTGACCTCAGCATGTGGAATCAGAATGTTGTCAAACGTGGATGGGCTCTGGATTACTGCGAAGACTATGATGCACGCCGGGAACCTGCAGGCTGGTTTGAAAAACGATTTACTCCGAACGCAAAAGAAGGATGGCGGAATGCAGCTGAAATCGCAAAAGCGGATTCGATCTGGAGCGGGTATACTCCACGACGAATTCCCCCGATCAAGCGAACGCTTTACGAACCAGAAACAGTTACCGCATGGTCAACTTCCGCAAAGCATGCAAAACGGGTCTATGACATCTCCGACCACAGTGACAAAGAAAAGCTCAAACCCATAACAAGGAATCAGCCCTTTTCGATTCAAACCTTGAACGCATCGCTTGAACAGGCAAACGCATTCACCTTTGACCTGGCAAAGGAACATGTTGGATTTTATCAGTTTGAGATTGACGCGCCTGAAGGACTGATCATAGAAGTCTCCGGAGCAGAACTTCTTCGCGACAGCAGGCCCTGGATTTTCCGCAAAAGAACGGCTTACTCTGCCCGTTATCGTACCTGCAAAGGACGGCAGCAGTTCTGCACCTTTGGATGGAACGGTTTCCGCTATATGCATCTGACGATCCGGGGAAAGACTGACGGCGTGACCTTTCACAAGGTTGGATGCCTGGAGCGAAAGACAGAACTGACACTCCATGACAAGCGCGTCATTCAGGACAAACGGCTGCGCCAGATTGCGAACATTTGCCGACGTACCATTGAAATCTCATCCCTTGAACAGATTGTTGACTGCCCCACACGCGAACAAACCGCCTGCTGGACCGACGGCCCGATTGTTTTTCCCGCATTCTGGAAACTGTACAAAAACAAATCCTACATGGAAGAGTACCTCGAAGCCTTTCTGCGCTCTCCGCTCAGTGCTGATGGATTTATCCAGTCGAGATACCCGTGCTCCTTCAAGCATG
>CAZGEP010000022.1:0-21092 GCA_964524955.1 uncultured Planctomycetota bacterium
CATACCGCGAACAGGTGGTGCCCTTTTCTGCTCGAACCATCAGAGCTACTTGGACCCAATGCTTGCAGGACACAGCAGTTTCCGGCCCATTCGGTATATGGCCAAAGAAGAACTCTTTCGATTCTGGCCCTTTGGTAAGTATATTTCCAATTTGGGAGCTTTTCCTGTGAATCGACAGGGAAATGCAATGGGGGCAATAAAAAAAGCAATAGAGCTTATACGGCAGGGACAGATGGTGCTAATGTTTGTCGAAGGTACGCGGGGAACCGGTGATCAGATTGGTGATATCAAGTCCGGAGCAGCCTTGGTTGCCAGTCGTGCCGAATGCCCTATTATTCCGATATTCATAAAGGGATCGTGGCAGGCCTGGCCGAGAGACCGGAAGAGCATACGTCCAGCTGCCATACGAATTTCCATCGGCAAGCCGCTTTATGTGTCAAAGCGAAAACAATCGGAAGCGAACAAGGTTCCATTCGAAGCATTGCCGGATCGACTGGAACGCGAATTCAGAAGGTTACGTGACAAAGGGGCCTGTTAAATTATGTCGAAAACGGATGTGATGTTGGTCGAAGACGATGTAGATGTCGCACTTTTTCTTGAGAATGTGATGGATATGTCGGGATACACTCTCAAGCAATTTTCCTCAGCAGAAGATGCTCTGGCATCCTTTCAGTGCGGTGTTTATCGTGTAGAAATTATTGATATTATGCTTCCTGGTATGCATGGAGTAGAATGCGCTTGGAGAATCCGCAAAGCAGATCCGGATATCTATTTGATTGCTCTTTCCGCAGTTCTTGAAGACTGGGAAAAAGATGATTTAAGGGATAATGGATTTAACACGATGTTTAAGAAACCCTTCCACTGTCACGAACTGGTTGAAGACATTGACCAGGCAACCGGACGCAAACGTTAAGAGAGTCAAGCGAGCAATAGATGATCCAACATATTATCCGGTTTTTTAGTTCTCCGCATCCGCGATCTTTTTTCGCAAGGGTTATTCTTGCACTGGGGAAGGTTCGAAGGCTCTATTACTGGCTTTTCCGGAGGTCCTATATCCGGCGAATGGAAGATCTCAGAAAGGGGGAGTGCATTCAATGCGGTGCGTGTTGCCATCTCTGTTACCGTTGTCCGAACTTGAAGGATAACGTGAATGGTAAAACCGAATGTGTGATACATGAAAAACGTCCTCCCAACTGCCGTATTTTTCCTGTTGATCCGAGAGATCTGAAAGACCGGGATCTTGTTGATTCGGAAGGGAAATGCGGATATTATTTTGATGCCTGATACAACGATAAAGGTGTGAAAAGAAAGGATTGCGTTACCTGTGCAGGAAGGTCGGCTTCCGATTGTCCTGCGGGTAGGTTCTGAAATACTTCCTGTTGCGTTTGTAATAGAAGAGTTTCTTGTGCATGCGACTTTTGTGAGTGATTCGAATGGAACGAGTCCCTTTTTTGACGTTTCAATACCGGCGTTTGGCTTTTTGAATCCGCATTGTCTTGGATGAAGGCAGTCCTTTGTAATCTTCAGGGATGACGTAGAGTTTCTTTGTGTTTCCGTTTCGCAGCTGCGACTTGAATGAAGAGCGGATGCTTTTCTTTTCCGTACCATGGTAAGGAAGCTTAACAATAACCGGCTCTTCTCTTCGGGCGAAACATCCGGACAGAAGAAGTATGAACGGGAAGATAAGTATATGGGGTTTGGGCATAGGTATACTCAAGCAAAAAGTTCCTTACGACTTTCGGGCAAAGAGAATTCTTATTTGGCGAATTCGGTTGGGGTGAAGCAGCAGAATCATAATTCCGCCTACAATATTTCCAAGGGTTACAGGAAGAATGTTTTTGAACATAATCATGGTTTCCGGAAGAGACATCCCTTTGGCCATGAGGCCGAGCGGGATTAGAAACATGTTTGCAACGCAGTGTTCAAACCCGCAGGCAACAAAACAGGTTATTGGAAAGAGTATGCAGAGAATCTTGGATACAATGTCCGCGGCCATAACCGACATGATGATCGCGAGAATAACAAGAATGTTACAGAGAATGCCTCGGATAAACGCCTGAAAGAACGGGATGGATAATTTTGATTCTGCCACAGAAATGAACTTAGCTCCTAGTGAATTGATCTCTTCAGGATTGCCAAGAAGCCCGGAATGATAAATCATCAGCGCGAGCAGTATGGATCCAACGAAATTGCCAGTATAGACCGCAGACCAGTTGCGCAGCATTTTTTTGGCCGGTACCACTGAGGAGAGAAAGCCGATCAGCATGACGAGGTTTCCGGTAAAAAGTTCTGCGCCGGCAATAACCACGAGAATCAATCCAACGCTGAATAATGCTGCACCGAGTATTTTTCCCATTTCCAAGGAAAGGGTCACAATAAAGAGGTGACCGCCGAAACCAATATACATTCCCGCAAGTATGCCCAAAAAGAAAAGCTGCCAGGGACGTCGATTTGATTTTTTGATTCCAAGCTTTGAAATCGCAACGCCGGCTTCTTCACCGCTCAACGCCTGGTGGATCGTTGTTCCCATGGACGAATCTCCTGTATCGATTTAATCACGTTGTTTTGAGTTTGGAAAGCACTTGTTTTCCAGCCTCATAAACGATTCCTACATCAACAGAAAAGGACATGTATGTCAAGCCTTTGTCGATCCAGAATTTCGTCTGATCCGGATGTTCAGTAAAATTGCCTACGGCAATATCTCGCTCCCGGCACGCAGCCACAATACGGCGGGTTTCCCGGATGACATCCGGATGGTCTACACGTCCGGGAACGCCAAGGGATTGGGATAAATCATACGGTCCAACGAAAACGATATCCGGTCCCTTGACACACAGAATGTCATCAAGATTTTTTAATGCCTTTTTTCCTTCAAGCTGTATGATGATCAAGGCGTTGTTGGCTTTTTTGAAATATGTATTCTTGTCCACAGAAGAATATCCGGCCGCGCGAACGTATCGGCAGACACCGCGTTCACCCTGAGGAGCGAACCGGGCGGATTCTACCGCGCAGTGGACATCATCAGCACAGGTAATTTGAGGAATCTGGATCCCGCCAGCACCGATATCCAGTACCTTTGATATGATTTCAGGATCTGCGGAAGGTGTTCGGACGATCGGAAGGACCTTTCCCGCCTCTGCGGCCCGTATCAGATGCTGAATGGTTTCAACGGAATTGGGGCCATGTTCCATATCCAGAATAACAAAATCAAAGCCAGTGATTCCAAGTGTTTCGATAATGGCAGGGTCACATGTTTTACAGAACGGGCCGAAAACCGGTAATGTCCGTACTGTTTTTCTGAAGGTGTTAATTTGATTCATGTCCATGGCCAAGCGTTCCTTTTATTTTCGTTTCCTGTGAAGTTTCATCTTTCGGACTTTCTCAAAGAAGATGAATGTGTTCATTATAGTTTTTAAATCAACTGAGTGAAGATGTTTGAGCATGACAAAGATGTCATACACACTGTTTTTTCCATCCGTAAACGCCTGAAGATTGAATAGAAAACTTGACCATGGCGGAGCATGCCCACCTGTAGCAGAGCGCAATTCACTCTTTTCTGCTGGGGTTGCGTTATCCATGGTAATCAATCCAAATACCAGGCGTTCGGGAATAATATGCCGGGCTTCTTTTGCCAGAACGGGATCAAGGGAGGGCGGTTTGCCTTTAGGAAGTGAAAGACGTTTCTTCGCCTTCTTTTCCGCAGCTGCAACATCGCGTATTTTCTGTGTGTATTCACGAATCTTGGATGCCGTTCCCCGGTGAAGTGTTTTTAAGGATTCCATAACTTGCACTTCACGGTCTGCAAGATAATCAGTAGTATCCAATATTTTCTGCATGGTTATGGGCACTCCGCGGTCCTTGCTGCGAAGAACGGTCTGATCAATTTGTTGGCTGATTCGCTGGATAGAGGAGGTCCCAACACTATCGGCAAGAAGTATCGCATCTTTTTTTGAGGCGTTGGCAATAAAATAAAGATAGCTGGCAACTGCACGCCCTACGATTCCAAGCTGTCTGAGGGACAACGTTTCCGGTGTGTCCAGGTTGGAATGATAAAAACGGTCATTGCAGTTCCACAGGCCTGGTGTCGGAATCCCGATCGACGGATCGCAAATCAGATTATCCATCATTACAAAGTCAGTGAATTTCCACATGAATGATTGGTGAGCTGCTGTGGCCTTTTGCATGATGGTATGGATAAGGTCGTTGGTGTAGGATGGAACGGATTCAGGAGTAGCGCATAGACGCAGATAACTGCCACAGAGATCTTGGTTCTCGCCAACCATATCCATGCATATTCCGGCAACAGTACGTCGGCAGATATCCGGGTGTGCTTCGAGGAAGGCCATGATCCCATAACATTCCGGCCCTGCGTGATACCGAATGGAACGGGTCGGCTGTGGAAGAAGTCCCTTGCGGATTGCGGACTGAATCGCATTCAGGATTTCAATACCCAGACCGCATCCGGACGCATCGTCGTTGGCTCCGATTTCGCAGAGGTGTCCGAGTACCAGGACTTCTTCATCGCTTGTGCCAGGTATGACTCCGGTGACGGTGGACAATTTGCCTTTGTAGGACGTTGCGTCTATAATCGCCTTGAGCGTCACAGGCCCCCGAGACAGAAGATCCCTCAGGTATTTTCCCATATTCGGACTGATCATGAATGTGAAAATCTTGTTGCCCAATGACCGACCGATTGCCCAGTCATTTTCCCATAAAACGCCGTGGGGAAGATCTTTTTGACGGCCTTTGATGTAATTGGAAACAATACCCAGTCCGCCTTTTTGTGTAATTATGTTAATCAAGGACTGAGAAATCTTTTTGGATGTAAGACATATCGCATTTGTAATGTCGGCGTGCTGGTTTATATCCAAGTCAACCAGGCGAGCCGTAACACCCTGCGGAAGCGGGGTCGCACCGCTGTACATTGCCAGGGATGAGGGGCAGTCTGGATAACGGATCAGTATACCACCTTCTCCGGCGGGAGCAACAATCTCAAGTCTTGCGGATATTGGGTCCCAGGCTCTAAGTGAAACCCAGTCCCCGAACTTGTTTTTACCGTCTGATGTGTATTCACAGCGTTCAACCTCGGGGATACCGGCTTTTTTCAGTAGAGATTTAATGTGGCGTGTGGTCTGGTTGTATTTGGAATACGAACTGAACTTATCTGATTCATATATTTCTGTTATATGGCGTAAGGCCCGCAACGGGGATAGCTCTTGTTGAAAGATATTCAGCAACCTGGTTATCATGTCAGCACTCCGCAATAAGATCAATTTTGGTATAATTAAATAAAAAAAAACAGTAAATTCAAGTTAAATGATAAAAAAAGTAGAGGTTCAGGCTGTTGAAGCAAACACAGACAGGATTCCGCGATGCTGATTTACCTGAAAAAACAGGTGTTGGAATTATTTCACCTTGCATTGTAACAAAGGTACAGGTACAATTAGAATTGGAAATCGAAGGCGCTGGGTTGTTGATGTTGTTGTGTGAACGAATCATGTTATAGCATGTTAGAGGCCTGAATGAAACGTAGTTTTATTATATGGATTATCATCAATGTGTTTCTGTTAACGGGTATCGGATGGTGGCTTTTGCGAATCCATATCCCTGCCTGCAAGGCAACGGAGGAGAAACAGATTTTGTCACAGAAACATCTGGCATTGAAACACCTGGAAGAATATTTGAAATTTAAATATTATCGTATGAATGGTAATCGGGAATCAGAACGGCTTGTGTTTCAAATGGTACAGCAGTTTTTTGACATAGCGATTCGCGCCACGGCCCAATCTGTGTGGGAAGGCGTTGAGAAAGAAATGTTTGCCTCCGGGAAAGCGAATGCTGACGTGGAAGCAATACGCGGACGCGTGATTGATGAATTTGACAGCCTTGTAACGCGCCTGGTTAATGGTTTAGAGTTTATGGGGATATCGTTGAAACGCGTTGCATATGAAGATCGGGAACGCGTACCCGCTGGACAAAAAATAACGATTACGTTTATCCGGGATTTTGTTGAATACTGTACCGTTTTTGAGATCAATAATTCTCCGATACGATTACCGGAACCCTCCTTTGTGAAACCGGGTTATGGGCGTGGTCTGGTAATGAATCTTTCGACCGGAAGATGCGTGCTTTCTATCGGTAATCCCTTTTCGCCGCAGGAGGTGGAGATCCTGCGAACAAAGGCCGAGGCGATCGGCAATTTGGATACGGCTTTTTTTCGCTTGAAATCCTACAACGGAAAATGGATTGGCCTGAGGAAATATTCCGGTTTTTTCGGACCATTTCGGGTTGTCTGTGAGATCCCGGTAGACATTCCGGCGTACTCGATTTACAGAAACGAATTGTTGTGGATTTTTTGTATACTGGTTGTTTTCAATGGGTTCATTCCGGTTGTGATGTTCTTGATATTTCGATCACGGCTCCATCCGGAGCGATTCCCGGTTGGTACCATGAAAGAGGATACACATTTAACTTACCCGGAAGCAGAGGGGGCGGATGGGAATCATGAAAACGGACACCATGGCCGTCGGGTGAACCGTGAATTTCACAAGGGGAAGAAGAACTTGTCTTCGACAACGGAGAACGCGTCCTCGGAATTATTGAAAGATTTAATGAGAAAGATAAAAGACTGATATGTATTGTCATTACTGGAAACTAAACGAAGTGCCGTTTCGGAATACACCGGATCCCCGGTTTCTGTATTACACAGATGAACATGAAGAGGCCCTGGTACGACTGCTGTATGTTGTAACAGAAAGTCGCGGCGGTATGCTGCTTACCGGAGAATATGGAAGCGGAAAGACCCTGTTGACCCGAGTCTTTCTCAGCGAGCTCAATGAAGATACATTTCATGTCGCATTTGTAACTAATCCGAATCTTGAACCGTTTGACTTTCTCCGGGAAATTGTCTATCAATTCGGACAAACACCGGTGCAGACATCCAAAGTGGATGTGCTTCATCAGATCGATCACATTATACTTGATTGTATCCATCGGAATAAGAAGGTCGTTATCATGATTGATGAAGCTCAGCAGATATCTCGGAAAGATACATTTGAAGAAATTCGCCTGCTGTTGAATTTTCAGCGGAACGATAATTTTCTGATTAGTCTTGTGTTGATTGGTCAGCCTGAGTTGCGAGCTAAAGTCAATGATATCCCGCAACTCCGTCAGCGCCTCGGAATTAAGTATCATTTAAAATCACTGAATCGTGATGAATCCTGCCGATACATTGATTTTAGGATGAAAACTGCCGGAGGGCACCCGGGAATCTTCACAAAAGAAGCCAAAGAAGCGGTGTATCGGGCCTCCGGAGGAACTCCCCGGGAAATTAACACGATTTGTGATATGTGCCTCTTGCTGGGGTACGGAAAGAATGCAATGGAAATTAATCCATTTATTGTGCAGCAGGTCATTAAGGATATTGACCCGGAACAACTTTGAACAAACCTTTATTCTTGACATAAGCCGATAATAGATTAGAATTTATAAAAACCTGTCCGTGCGGCGGGTTTCGTATAATATTGTTTTTGGTTTCAGCTCCTTTTTGTGGAACATTGTACTGCCAGGGAGGCAGGTTGTTTTTATGCTTCAGAATGCGATTCAGAAGGCTGGCGTATTAATAGAAGCCCTTCCGTATATCAAGCGATTCAGAGATAAAACCGTTGTGGTTAAGATTGGCGGGGCCACGATTGAAAAACCCGAACTTCTGGACAGTGTGCTCACGGATATTGTCTTTATGGAGCAGGTCGGAATGCGACCAGTGCTGGTTCATGGAGGAGGAACGTACATTTCGTCCGCATTGAAAGAAAAAAAACTGGAAACCCGATTTGTTCATGGATACCGGGTTACGGATAAAGAAGCCCTGAATGTTGTTGTTGAGGTGTTGCAGCATAAACTGAATATGTATATTGTGCGTAAACTTGCGGATTTCGGCGCCTTTTCTGTTTCTTCCGGAAGGATGAATTCCAACGTGCTTTTTACAAAGAAGAAAGTGCTGCCAGAATTTCCAAATGAGGATCTCGGGTTTGTCGGTGACGTAGAGCGTGTAAATACAGATGTGTTGGAATCCTATTGCCAACGGGACACTGTTCCGGTGATTGCACCGTTGGGAACGGATGGTGAGCAGACGTATAATATTAATGCAGATGATGTGGCATCAGCGGTGGCCGGTGCATTGCAGGCGGAAAAACTGGTGGTGCTCTCTGATGTTCCAGGATTGCTCGAAGATCTAAATGCCCCCGATTCGCTGATAACGACTATAGACAGCAATCGGGTGGAGGATCTGATGCAACGGAATGTAATTCGAGGCGGAATGATTCCAAAAATCAAGTCTTCGCTGGCATGTATGCGGGCGGGGGTGAACAAGGTTCATATTGTAAACGGTGCAATGAAACATGCGCTTCTTCTGGAAATTTTTACCCAGCAGGGAATTGGAACTCAGATTGTTGGCAACGAAAGGTCGTCATTAGAGGAAAAATACAATGAATACAAATGAAAACATCAAAATTTTTGAACAATATGTCATTCCGAACTATACACGGAAAGATGTTGTCTTTGTTAAAGGCAGTGGCTGCCGCCTGTGGGACGCAGACGGAAAAGAGTATCTGGACATGTTTCCAGGCTGGGGGGTGAGTATTCTGGGGCATTGTCACCCGGCATTGGTAGCTGCCATACGGGAACAGGCGGGTCGGCTGCTGCACATGCCGAATAACTTTTACAGCGAACCGCAGGGAATTCTTGCCCAAAAGATTTCTGAAACATCATTCGGTGGAAAATGTTTTTTTTGCAACAGCGGAACTGAAGCAGTGGAGGCCGCAATCAAGCTGGCACGTTTGGCGGCTCCGGACAATCGAAAAAAAGTGATTTCCCTTGAAAATTCATTTCACGGGCGAACACTGGGGGCTCTTTCGGCTACCGGTCAGCCCAAGTATCATAAGGGAGTTGGGCCGATACTCGAAGGATTCAGTTATGTACCGATTAATGATTTTCTGGCATTGGAAGCTGCGGTTAATGACCAGACATGTGCGATTATGATGGAGCCGGTACAGGGAGAGGGCGGGGTGAATCCCGTGGATTCGGAGTATGCCGCCAATGTCCGGAAACTGTGTGATGAAAGGGGATTGGTTCTGATTTTTGATGAAGTCCAGACGGGGATGGGCCGAACAGGAAAGATGTTCGGATACCAGCATTTGGGCGTAGAACCGGATATAATGACCCTGGCCAAGGGCCTTGGCGGTGGTGTGGCCATCGGAGCGATTGCCGCGAAAGATAAAACTGCACAGGCGTTGGTGCCGGGAACGCATGCATCTACGTTTGGTGGAAATGCATTGGCCTGTGCTGCCGGAATTGCTGTCTTTGAAATCATTGAAAAGGAAAACCTGCTTGTTAAGGCAGCGGATAATGGTGCCTATATAGTTTCCCGTCTGAGCGAACTGGATCCGAATCATTCCCGAATCAAGGAAATTCGGGCCATCGGACTTATGGTCGGTGTGGAGATGAATGCTCCGGTTTCGGATCTCGTCGACTCTTGTCTGAAAAAGGGACTCATTCTGAACTGTACTCATGATACAGTTTTACGCTTTCTGCCGGCACTGAATACGAGTACCGGGGATTTTGATCACGCCATTGATATTTTATCCGCGGAGCTGAAAAAATGGAATCCATGAATCTTATATCCATAAAGGATTTGACCCCGGAACAGACAAGTAGCATATTGGATCTTTCCCGGTCGCTGAAAGCGAATCCGCAGAACGATACGTGTTCCGGGAAAACCCTTGGAATGATTTTTGAAAAACCCTCCATGCGTACTCGGGTTTCCTTTGAGGTTGGATTGACGCAGATGGGCGGACACGCGATTTATCTAAGTCATGATATCGGAAAAATCGGGAAACGGGAGTCTCCCAAAGATGTTGCACATGTTTTGTCCCGTTATCTTGATGTGCTGATGATGCGCACATTTTCTCATGAATTGGTACAGAGTATTGCCGCGCATTCAACGATTCCAGTCATCAATGGATTAACGGATTACCTTCACCCTTGCCAGGCCATGTCCGATGTCTTTACAATTCAGGAACACTTTCCAGATGAAAAAGAAATTAAGCTGGTATTTGTGGGGGACGGGAACAATGTTTCTCGTTCACTGGCATATGCCGCCGAGAAAGTCGGAATACAATTTACTCTTTGCGCACCTGAAGGATATGAATTTGACGAGGAATTTCTTTCTACAATGGACAGTCCTGTTCAAATTATTCATAATCCAGCTGAAGCTGTAGACAACGCAGATGTTATTTACACCGATGTCTGGACAAGCATGGGACAGGATGGTGCGGAAAAAAGAAAGGATATCTTTCGACCGTACCAGATTAACACAGAACTTGTACAGAGAGCAAAAAATCGTGTAAAGGTGATGCACTGTCTTCCGGCGCATCGGGGTGAGGAAATAACGGATAATGTTATTGACAGCGATGCCTCTGTGGTCTATGATCAGGCTGAAAACCGATTGCATGTGCAGAAGGCAATCATAACGTTTTTGCTCGGGAATCAATGAATCAAAAGACAATTGCCACCAACATTAGAGATAACAGCATTTTGATTGTTGAAAATGATCCCGATATCTCTAAGATGCTGATTCAGCGGCTGCATCAGGAAGGCTATTCATCCGTGTATAGTGCTGCCAATGAGAATGAAGCAGTTGCCGCTATTGAAAAATCCTTTAAACGGATAGATTCCTCGATTAGCATTGTGATTCTTGAGTACGAACTTCCCTGTGAAAATATCACAGATTTCTGTGATAAAATTACCAATCATTATGAGATACCTCTTATTGTTCTGTATTCTGATTTTAATAAGAAATCGCATGTTCGTATCATGGAATCGGGCGTGGATGACATTATTGTCAAACCCTTTGACAGTGATATTCTGTGCCTGAAGGTTGAAAAACTGCTGACGCATCATTATCTTTCCAATCGACTTCAGCAGAGTAACCGCCGGAATCAGAAACTTTTTCTGAATATCCTTCAGGTAATGGCTAAAACACTTGAAACCAAACATCCATACACGCAGTTTCATTCTGAGAATGTGGCAAAATACGCACGGCAGCTCGGCAATGCCTGTGGTTTTAACAAGGAAGAGGTCAATCTGTTGGGAATCGCAGGTATTCTTCATGATTTTGGTAAGATTGCGATTCAGGAAAATATTCTGAATAAGCCCGGAAAACTCAGCGACGAAGAATATGATACGATCAAGCTCCATCCGGTTATTGCCAGTACAATCCTTGACCCCATTGAAGAGTTGAGTACCGTGAATGAGAATATACGATACCATCATGAGCGCTGGGACGGAAACGGCTATCCGGAAGGATTAAAAGAAAAGGACATTCCGTTGGGGGCCCGAATTCTTCATATCGCTGACGCATTTGATGTGATGACATCCAAACGTCCGTACAATGAACCCATGAACCTGCAGGACGCCTGCGAAGAACTCCATCGGTGTTCAGGAACACAATTTGATCCGGAGTTGGTAGAAATATTTATTGATATCCAGATTAAATCTAAAAAGACCAAGGCTTGATTTATGCGCGATGCTTCAATACGTACAAACTTTACTATGTATGCCCCGGGTTCTGTACTGATTAGTACGGGTAATACTCGTGTGATTTGCACTGCTTCCATTGAAAATACAGTGCCGCATTTTCTCACCGGTTCCGGCAGAGGGTGGGTGACGGCTGAATACGCCATGCTGCCCGGTGCGACCCAGGAGCGAAGTCCACGTCGGAGAAACAAGGGGGTGGATGGCCGAAGTACGGAGATACAGCGACTCATCGGACGATCATTACGAACGTGTGTGGACGTGGAGGCCCTGGGCGAACATACAATATGGATTGATTGTGATGTGATTCAGGCTGATGCAGGAACACGATGCGCCTCAATAACAGGCGGTGCCGTTGCACTGGCGCTGGCATGTCGGGAGTTGCTGGACAGCGGATCCGTTTCGAGAAATCCATTTGTTCAATTTGTAGCTGCGATCAGCGCAGTCATTTTCAATGGGAAAATTGTCGTTGATCCATGTTATGAAGAGGACAGCGGCGCGGATGTGGATATGAATATCATTATGAATGAAAAAGGGGAGTTTGTTGAAATCCAGGGGACCGGTGAGAAGAATACCTTTACGTACGAACAACTGAATTCCCTGCTTGAAAACGGGAAAAAAGTTATTAAGGATTTAATCGTACTTCAGAAAAAGAGTCTTTCTCAACCGTAAATTCGTTCAATTACCTGATTCTGTAAATCAACCATCTTCTTGCGATTTATTTCTGTATCATCTGTATACCCCAGCAGATGCAGTGTGCCATGGGCCGCATAGAGAGCCAGTTCCTCATCTGCGGTCTTATTGCGCTCAGCGGCTTCCTGCTGAGCTACATCACTGCAGATAATGATATCTCCGAGTATCCATTCACCGGTTTCCAAATCTTTGTCATTCAATGTAAATGAGATGACATCCGTGACAGAATCCTTGTTGAAATACTGCCGGTTGTATTCCGTGATTTCCTTTGCAAAGCTGATTTTAAGATTCACCGTGCAGGACAGGTCCGGATTGATAATCTGGAGTGTGGTTTTAACGGCATCTTTGATTGGTTTCAGGGATGCTGTTGGAATCCGCGCATTGTTGATTACGTTTACCAGAGTGTTCATGAATTTCCATTCCCGGAATAACTGACACGTGTGTGAAACATGCTGTTCAGTGCCTTGATCAGGCTCTCTCTGATAATGCTGATTTCTCTCATGGAAAGGGAACATTCGTCAAACTGCTGATCCGCTAGTTTATTGTTAATAATCGACGTGACCAGGGATCGAATTCGGGCACTGGAAGGTTCGCTTAGCGACCGGGACGCCGCCTCCACAGAGTCGGCAACCATAACAATACCCGCTTCCTTGGTTTTGGGTCTGGGGCCGGGGTAGCGGAACAGGCTCTGGTCGACATCTTTATTCCCGTATTTTTCAACTGCCTGAGTGTAAAAATATTCCACTCGAGATGTTCCGTGGTGCTGTTTGATAATATCGACAATCGGGGGAGGGACACTGTATTCACGTGCAATGGACACACCATCCTTGACATGAGAAATAATTACCAGAGCGCTCATGGCTTCGGTCAGCTTGTCGTGGCGACTTTCCGTGCTGGTCATGTTTTCCGTAAAATATTCGGGTTTTAGAATTTTTCCCACATCATGATAATAGGACGCAACACGTGCGAGCAAGGCGTCTGCGCCAATACTTTCTGCAGCCGTCTCAGCAAGGTTTCCCACAAGCAGGCTGTGGTGGTAGGATCCCGGACACTTGAGAACCAGCTCTTTCAGACATGGCTGATTCTGGTCCGAAAGCTCAAGCAGACTGATCCCGGTCGTGATACCAAAAGCCTTTTCTACAATAAAAAGGCCGTTTGCCAGAAGAACGCCAACGCAAATTCCATTTAACCCGGCAATCAGTAACGCCCGCTCCATTTCCCCGGATATGATTTTTCCAGAAAGAACGGAAAAACAGAGGATGACCGTGATATGGATCAGGCTGATAAGTATACCGGCTTTTAAAAGCTGAGAGCGTCGTCTGGGATTGGAAACATAATAACTGGATACAATAGCTCCACTGCAAAGACCGATAAAAATTTCCGGTTGTGTCCAGCCATTGATAAATCCTATAAACAGAGAGAGGATAAACGTACTGACTGCTGAAATCCATGTCCCGTAAATGATGGCATACACACAGCCGAATAAACCCAGCGGAATGATGAACAGGGATATATGATGCTGATGAAAAACGACAGCTGCACTTAAAACAGTCAAATTAATCAGGGAAAAAATTATATAATGTCGGCCAGTTTTCAGGCGCGGCGACGGCCGATAAGAAGAGATGATTAGAAATAGATAAAGGAGGATAAATACAATGCCGAACACGCCGAAGAAACGAAGAGCGTTTCCCAGGTTTAGCGACAGGGAGACCTGGGGTACCGAAATAAAGAGTACGGAGGAATACGCCGTAAGTACGAACAGGAATATCAATGTTCGAGAAAGGGACAGGGCCCAGGGACGCGGTGTTTTTTTCCGGTACATCTCTGTAACGCGTCTGGATTTTTTTTTATGTTTACCCACTGGTTTTATCCTGAATGGTTGTGGTTATTCATTTTAATATCCTGGCTGTAAAAAAACAATCAATATCCAAAGGAAATCAGTTGTTCCAGAGTAAGAGAGTCTTTCGAATCACGGCCAAGGATATTGTTAATGTACCGTGAGAAAATATCCGCTTCAATGTTTACCCGGTGACCTTCATTTAGTTCCGCAAGGATGGTTGCATTTCTGGTTTCCTCGACCAGGGATACGGAAAAACAATTGTCGGATGTATCCATGACCGTCAGGCTGACACCATTTACAGCAACAGAACCCTTGGGAGCGATCAATGGAATTAATTCCGGAGAAACGCGGATTCGAAGAAGAAATTCGTACGTCGCTCTCCGAATTTGGATGACCTCAGCGGTCTCATCAATGTGGCCGGTTACAAAATGACCACCAATGCTATGGCCAGTCTTTAGGCTGCTTTCAATATTTACGCGGCTGCCGCTTCTGAGCTGTCCGAGATTGGTTTTTCTGAGCGTTTCAGGCAGAACTCGAAACGAAATCAACTCCTTGCTGTCGGAAGCAACGTCTGATGAAAGAGTCAAACATACACCGTTAACGGAAATGCTGTCACCGCGCGAGGCCTGTCGAACACCGCTGTCTTGAATTCTTAACGTATGCTTCTCCCTGTTAATCTCAGCAACCGTACCAATGTGTTGTATGATTCCGGTAAACATTATTCGATTTCACTCGATGAGAGTTCGGCTTCATCATTTTCTTCTTTTCTCAGGTTTTTCTTTACCGTTCCTATTTTGATGGTGCCGTACTCATAATCTTCTGTAAGAGAGAGTGGGCCCTTGTGTTCTTTTTTGATTTCCTTCTGTGAATCACCGATCCGTATTTGTATACCGGGGAAGAGTGTCTGTTTGACCGTGACTTCCGGGATTGCGGATTCAGAACTTTTCTGCCGTAACTCATCTTTTTCATTAACTAACATTTCTTTTTCTTTCTTCATTTTGGACAGATGGGCAACAGTTTTCTTTACAATTTCCAGCTTTTCCGGTGGCAGCGACTTGAGCCTTGCTTTGTTTCTGAGCAGCGGACCGACACGAGAATTGATTTTTTCCACTTCTGATGAAATCTCATCCAATTTTGTATCAATGTCACGTAGTTTATCATCCAGTTTAAAATCCACGCCAGGCAGAAGATGCGTTTTGACTCCCATAGGAGACCCAAGCGTGTTTGTTTCTACTCCGCCAAGTGCAATTATCTCTCCACCCACGATGGTACCCTTTTCTACAAAGACGCGTCCCAGGCTGCGTATTTTCGAATTGATGATTTCATTCTGAACATAAATATTACCTTCAGCCTTGATATCGGCTTCATTGATGTACTTGACCGTAAGATTTCCCTTGGTGTAGAGTGTCGATTTGTTTTTTGCGTTATAGCCGCCTTCAATAACAACATCTGCCCCGGCTTCTATACTTGAGGCGCCGATGACTCCGCCAACAGTGATACTTTTCTTTGCTTTGATTGTGAAGTCATCCTCAATGTCCCCTTTGATTTGAACACAGCCATGAAAATCGATATTCCCAACAGACATATCCACATTCCCGTTAATCGGAAGAACTTCGGAAACAGAAAGTGTATCATTCAGGAAGACAGGCTTGCCTTCAATCTCAGAATAGAAATGAGTACCGTCTTCTGAAATACGAACATTCTCACCGGGTTTGAGTGATGCCTCTATTACCTCAGGAGGACGAATTTCATCTCCACAGACATCTTTACCCGCCTTCCCCAGTACATGAGGTTTAAGAATCGCAAGTTCCTGGTCCACAGTTACGGATTTTCCTGTATTGCTTGTGCGGTAGTCCACTCGGCCGTCGTCATCGGTTTCAAAGCTTTTCTCATCATCGGTACTGAAATTAAAGACAATTTGGCCGTCCGATCCTGGAACGCATGGGTCACCTCGGGCAATGACTTCATCTCGAATCACGTCAGTGCCGGACTGTGACATTTTCAAAGCCTTTTCAATGGCTTCTTTGTCGATGCCGTAGGAAACGCCCATTTGCTCAAGATTTCTGCGCAAACGGTCGCGCTGCAATGGTTCTTTGTCAAAATACGAGACGCGGCATTCGAGCTTGTCTTCGGACAAAACAATTTCAAGGGTTTTGAAGACGGAGATGGTGTTGTCTTCAAAAACCGCTTTACCGGATATTTCAGAGAAAAATTTACTGTGGTTATCATCGGCGCGGACATTCTTACCTGCTTTGATGTTGGGTTTTCGCACCGCATGCGACGGGATTGGCTTGCCTATAACATCCATGCCTTCTATAGCGGATTGGGGTTCCAGGACTTCGATAAGCAGAGCGTTTTCCTCCACATTTGGATCGGTTTCGTCAAAATGCTTTTGAAGCAGGTCTGCAGCGGAATCGGACGCCTTTTTTCCTTCGCATACAATGAACGTATCTGTAGTGTCTCCGGGAGCATTCAGTTTGGAAAGCTCACGGGTGATCCCATCTTCATTTATCTCTCCGCGGATCCCGGATTTTTCAAGAATATTTTCAATTTCTTTGAGTGAATAGTTTTTATCCTGGGATTCACGGGTGATGGTAAGATGTGCCTTCATCCGGTCACCGGATACCGTGAGCATGACATGTCCGGTGTTATCGGATTCGTCGTACAGCATTTCAACACCTTGTGAAACGTGTTCTTCGTTATGTTTGATGGTATCTTTCTCCCCAACCATTCCATTACCTCCTGTATATATCATTACCCAGAGTGTCGATTCCCACAACCAGCGGGAGATTGTCCACTTCCATACGATAAACCGCCTCCGGTCCCAGATCATTGAATGCGACCATTCCACAACGCGTGATATGTTCGGCAATCAATGCGCCGCAGCCGCCTGCAGCAATCAAGTAGATCGCACGATGACGCTGTATCTCTTTCCGGACTGAATCGGCTCTCGGTCCCTTGCCGATCATCCCTTTGAGACCCGCATTCAGCAGGGACGGAGTCAAGCTGTCCATCCGCTTGGATGTTGTCGGACCGGCAGCACCGCAAGCTTTTCCCGGAGGGGTTGGTGCTGGACCGCAGTAATAAACAATCTGATCTTTCAGGGGAAAGGGCAGCTCTTTATTCTCGCGCAACATATCACAAATCCGCAGATGAGCCATATCCCTTGCCGTGTAAATTATACCTGAAAGATGTACAATGTCACCTGATTTTAAGCTGAAAATATTTTCATCCAGAGGTGTGTTGAGCTCGGTAATCAGCATGTAAGAATTCCTTTTCTATGCGAATGGCACTGCACGCACACCGCAACAGGCAGACTGGCAATATGGCATGGAGCTGTGATGACATTTACGCCAAGGCATGTTTGCGGTCCTCCCATACCGGCCGGTCCGATATTCAGCGCGTTGACCTCAGACAGGATTCGTTCTTCAAGTTCTGATTCCAAAACATCCGAAGAAGCTTTTCTAAAATCTCTGAAAAGGGATTTCTTTGCCAGCCAACCAACCGTATCAAATGTTCCTCCGATACCAATGCCGAGAAGAATCGGAGGGCAGGGGCTGGCACCGGCTTCACGCACAGCGTTCTGGATAAAATCGACAACGCCCTTCTGCCCGTCAGACGGGTTAAGCATACAGGCCCTGGAGACATTTTCAGAACCGCCTCCTTTTAACAAAAAACGTATTTCGAAGATATCTCCGTCCACAATATCTGTGTGGATAACCGGCGGTGTGTTATCACCGGTGTTTTCTCGTTTTAATGGATTGCTGACAATGGATTTACGAAGAGGATTCGCTGTATAGGCGGTTGATACAGCGCGGGTAAGTGCGTCTGAGAGTGATCCCTGTATGTTCACTTCCTGTCCAATGGTTGCCCATATAACAACGGTTCCAGTATCCTGGCATAGAGGGATTCTATTATTTCGTGCAATCTTGGCGTTATCAAGAATTTGTGAAAGAAAAAAAAACGACAGATTGTTTTTTTCGTTTACCCGTGCGCGATTCAGGAGTTCGGAAATATCATCACTGAGTATGAATGCGGCATCAGCCATTTTTTCAGAGAGTCGGGCTGTCAAATCCGATGAAAGTACTCTTTTCATTTGGCGGTGGTTTCCTGAGATTGAATGTATTTGTAAGCGATTATTTTGAAATTGATTACGGGAATTCACCTCGCTGCATGACTTGGTAATTCTACCATACGGAGAGATGATGTCAATATCAAAAGTTTTGATAACTTTTTTGTTGACAACCATGTAAAAAAGGATAAATTTATGTAACAATAGTGTGTAAATGATTGCTTACTTATGACGAAAGGGCACTTAACCATGAAAACTGATAAGAAGTGGAAGTACCCGGACCTGATGAAAATAGCGGGTATCAGCCTTGATCTTCCCAAAATGATTCTCGCCTTCTGCGGTCTGTTTTTTACCGGTTTGATAATGTGGTGTTCCTTTTTTATTGGAAGCGCCCTGGGCGACATCGGATTGTTCATTTTTGCAACCATTGGAATAACATTATCTATTCTTGTTATGTCTCTTTCATGCGGTGGAATTGCTATCATAACAAAAAAAGAAATCATTGATGATGATTTTATGGGAGTTGGTGACGCAGTTAAATGGGCCGTTGAGAAACTAAAAGCACTTGTATGGACGCCTTTCGTTTTTGTGGGAATGATGACTTTTATTTTCGTGGTTATGTCGATCTGCCTCTGGTGCTGCAGACTGCCAATTTTTGGTCCATTGTTTTTTTCAATCCTGTACGTTGGATTATTTCTTATGGCACTGGTCATGATTATTGTATTGATTCTGTTTGTTTTCGGGGTATTTCTTTATCCGGCAATTATCGCGGTTGAGAATGAAAGTACCGCGGGGACCGTAGCCACAATTTTCGGCATTTTGCGAAATAAATGGTATCTGGTATTGGGATGTCTGGCAACCACTATTGTTTTCGCATGGCTGCTGGCATATCTGCTGGGCCTGATTACACTGGGAAGTGTTTCGCTTATTATAAGCATCGGAAACGAACAGGGAGTCTTAACACTGATGGGGGAACATTTTGAAAAAATACAGCAGTCTGTTCCCTTTATCGATCTCTTTGACTGGATCGTGTATAATATATTTTTGGGCGTGGGATACAAACTTGAAGCATTGATGAATTTCCTGCCCATCCCGAATCTTTTTACATATACGAATAATGTGTTTGAGAACCTCTTTGTTGTGAGGAGTTCAGCCGCTGGCGCGGGAACGATTTTCAGCCTGGCCGGCTTTTTCTACGGCCTGAATCTGCTTGTCATTTATGTTTTTGCGCTTTCATACCCCTTTGTTGTACTGAATTGCGGCGGGATGTTTACCTATTTGATCGCACGTGAAGAGAATGAATGGGATGAAATTAACTTGAGTGAACCGGGGGTGGACACAGAGACTGAAATGTCGGCAGTTGAAGACGCGGCAGAGCATGAGGTTGAAGATATTGAATCTTCTTCCACGTCTGACAGCGCCGAGGACGAATGCGACGGTACAGAAACCGAGTTTGACACGCATCCATCTCTGGATTCTGCATCTGGAGAAGACGTTTCTGAGGCCCCGCCACAGGAATCTGCCGATGAATCAGAGGCGGAAGAGAAAAAAGACTCCCAGGTTGAAGAAAAAAATGAAGAGAACGAATCTGATGATAAAGCCTCTGAGGAAGACGACACATCTGATGAGTCTGAAGATGAGGAAGACACAGACGATAAGGAGAAAAACGCTGATGGGAAGTGATCCTTATTCTGTCTGCTGTTTTTTTCGATGATTTAACTTGGCAATGGCCCATTTCACTGCCTGACGAAATTCCTTTACACGAAAAATCCGGCACAGCAAGAGAAAAACACCCAACCCCGTAGACGCGGAAAGCATTACTTTAAGCGCAACCCGTATCCTTCCGAAACGCATGTTCATTTGAAGCAGGTCATCAAGAAGAAGATGCACCACTTGTGTTGCACCGGCAACGGCAGCGGTAATCAACAGAAGCTGGAAGATAAATCTCGTATTCCTGTTTTTCTTGATTGAAGGAAATCTTGTGGAAAAGAACGTGATCAGCAGTCCCACCTTGACGGTGCGTGACAGCGTATACCCAAGCGCTACGGCAGCAATGCCGGCTACGGGACCGTAGATTGTGTCCACATCCATGTATCCGATCAGCAGAAAACTGATGAGCATGGAGAGCGTGGAACAGATGATTCCGATTATTGTCGGGGTTATCATTCTGCGATCGGAAAAGAACCCCTGCATAAAAAAGAACTCCAGCGAGTAAAACGGAAGAACCAGAAGATAGCACATGTTGGCGGTAGCCGTCCAATAGGTAAGCGAGAACCTGCCGTGATCAAATATCAACTGCACTACAGGAACGGACAGAATAACCCCGATTGCGGTGAGCGGAACAAAAAAGAGAAGCAACATCCGCGAGGCACTGCCCATAAAACGGCCGAGTTCATCGCGGTCATCCGTGTCAATCATATCACAGAAATAGGGAAACATGGCAATTGACAATCCATACGGAACAAACCAACCTGCCGTATTGAACAGTTTCCGGCCGAATGAATTGGCTGTAATGATGCCGTCTGTATCCACGTTATTCAGCATGATGATATTGTTAAAGAAATCCCGGACCTTGGCAAAAAGGATCCCCATAATCAGCGGTGCCATGAGAACCATGAACTTGCGGAACGCATTGCTTCGTATGCTGGGGCGTGTTTTAAAAAACAGAGAAAGCTTATCCCGCAGGCCCCATACATGAACTCCCAGTTTGCAGAAACCGCCAATTCCGATCCCAAGTCCCAGCGAAATAACTGCGTACCGGTTATGCAGCATCAGGACCAGTGCAATCAGCACAACCCGGATAAACGAATCTCCGAGAGCCGCCCAGAAGAAACGTTTGTAGCTGTTCAAGATCATGTACGTTGTGGAACCAATGGAAAGCCCGATTAATCCAGGCGC
>CAZGEP010000022.1:21102-38253 GCA_964524955.1 uncultured Planctomycetota bacterium
CATGTATTGTACAAGATCGGCCGCCAGCATATCACCTGGCGACGTACAGGCAAACGGTTTTCCGCTGATATAATTAATCAGGCAAACCAGAAAATCACCCTTAACGAAAAGAAGGCAGGTAACGGCAAGTAATACGACCGTTTGAAGAAATAGAAATCCGGAGGCAAACTCCCACGCAGATGCCTCTCCGTTCCTATTTTTCTGCTCCGAAAAAACCGGGAGAAAGGCCGGTCCGATGGACTCCTCGCCAATCAGGAACAGCATGAAAATAACACCTTCAAACGCGATTACATAGGCGTCAAGCTGAGTATTCTCAAAGAAGTGCCCCAATACCGCATTCTTGATCAGACCCGTGAATTTGAAAATCACGTGTGCAGCAATGATGATGATTCCGGCAGAAAGTATTTTATCTGTTGTATTTTTATTCATTACTGTATATTATATCGTGCATATGTGAAAAAAGTTTAAACTATTTGTTTTTCATTTACGTTATATCTCTGTGGATTATACATAACCCTATTGAGGAAGTTGGATATGCCAAAGAAAAAAGATACAAAAATGACTGATAATCAAATCTCTGAACCGCAAACGAAAGAGAAACGTACCAAAAGAAAAAGACCGGGATACTTGCGCCGTGCGATGGGGGCTTTGGTGCTGCTGGCCCTGGTGTGTGTGATCTATCTTATGTGGGACCATTACAAGAAGACTGGGCGTTTATTTAATCCGCAAGACAAAGAAGATGTCCAGCGCATGTTCGATACATCCAGAAAAGAAGCAGATAAACTGCTGTATCAGGCTAACAAATTATCAAAAAAGGCGTTGGTAACCTTTCACGACGCCATTGATGTGTCTGCGGATAAACTCAGCGAACTTCGCGAGAAGATTGGTAGCGAAGAAACAACCCAGCAGCTGATGAATAAGGCCAGGTCTTACCTGAACGATGCTTCCAGGTTGCTGGAAAACAGCGATAAGGAGGTAAAGCTTAAAGACACGGAAAAAGAGTTCAAGGATTCGCTGAATATTATACAAAAGGACCGTGAGCAGGAACATGTTGCGCAAAAACAACCAAAAGCAACGGATGCAGTTGCCAGCGATACGTCCGAAAAAGCGCCGAAAACGACAACCTCTGACGAGCAGAAACCCATACAGGTTGCCATGAAAACGCCGGAACCCAAACCGGTAAAACCCGTACAGGACGTGACGCCCAAGAAACAGTCGGAAAACAAAAAACCGCCAACATCGGATAGACTGGCTGTGGCAAAGGTTGAAGTCAGTGGAGAAAAGCCTTCTGATAAACCGGAGCCCACACCGGCCAAACAGCCAGAACCAAAGGCTGCAACGGATACCAACTGGGAGTCTGGCAGGAAATATTTTGGCATGGGACTGGCGCACTACAGGAAATCCGGCCCGGATATGAAGAATGGGTACGAACATCTGAAACGCGCCACAGTATTCTTTAAGCGCGCTCAGATTTGTTTACGAAAAGCGGGCTCAACAGTACGAAAGAATGATGAATTCGGACGTGTGGAAATAGATACCAACCGGTTTCTATACGATTGTCTCAAGCGCACCAAGGTCTTTGAATCGCGGTAATATCAGTCGCTCACAATGGTCCGTTTCTGGAAATCCTTGAACACATCTTCCGGGTTTTCCGGAAAACCGCGCACACCCCTGGAATGGTCAAACTGATAGATACGTTTTCGCTCCCGATCTTTGTACGGGAATGTACGTAGAGTCCCATCCACCAGAGCATCTGCAGCACCGGGAACGCTGCAGCTGGAAATGGCTGCTTCCCGCATGTTGTCGCGAACATCTGTGCGTTTTTCCACCATATTCACCTGTTCATGCGGATCTTCCGTCAAACGGAACAGCTGCTCTCTGCCGCCGTTGGCCAGGAAAATATACTTCCATTCCTTGTCGCGAATCATGATCTTGAATCTTGAGGTTCCTGGTTCTCCGTAATATCCGGTGATAAACTCGCGCTCTTTTTTTTCACTCGCAAGCACGCCGAGGATATCGCAGCCGTCCCGGATCTCTGTCTCGCCTGATGCATGCGTGGCAACGGCAAAGAGATCTGTAAGACAGACGAGTGTGTCTGTTTGCTGATCTGAGGGCAGCGTTTTCGGCCAGCTGAGCAGGAACGGGATATGGCAGGCCTGTTCAAAGAAGCTCTCCTTCTGCCAGGCATGATGATCGCCCATATGGTCGCCGTGATCCGTAAAAAAACAGATTAATGTATTGTCGGCATCCGGACGCGATTCCACAGCATCCAGAATTCGCCCCAGGCAGTGATCAATGTAACTGATTTCTCCGTAATACCTTGATTTGAGAACGCGGGCCAGAAAGTCGTTAATATCTTCGGCCCAGATCATCTTGTTCATCCAGGGGATCTGCTCGTCCATATGATCCAACTCGATATCTCCTTTGACTGGATTGGGCATGCGGTCCGGATCATACATCCTGTTGAAGGGAATCGGGGGGGCCAGTGGCGGGTGTGGACCGATAAAGGATACCAGGCCAAAGCAGGGGCGTTCATCATCCGAGTTGATTTGTTCCACCGCACGGTCTGCGGCCCAGCTTTCTACGGTCAGTTCTGCGGGAAGGGGGCTGCGCTGCGGCATGTAATACATTTCCGTGCGTTCACCCATCAGCGCTTCCAGGTAATCGAACTCCGGATGTTCGTTGGCAATCCACGAGGCATATGCGTCCTTCATCCGGTCCTCTGGTGAGCCGTATCCCTCTTCACTGTGCAGGTGGACTTCATAACCCAGATCTTCATAGGTGGGGCGGCTGTGGAACTTTCCAATACCAAATGTCCTGTACCCCCGATTTTTTAGGGTGCGTGCCAGATAGGGACCGCAGCGGCCTTCCATGGTGTCAGCCTGTCCGGGTACAGGATCCGAACACTGGTTTGAAAAGACGCGTGTCGTAAAGGGTTCGCAGCCGGTTCGGATGGTATAACGAGCCGGTACGCAGACCGGACAGGTGGAATACGCGTTGGTAAATGTCAGTCCGCGCTGGACCAGGCGATTTAGGTTGGGTGTGTATATGCGGCTGTTACCCAGAGCACGGATCGTATCAAAGCGTTGCTGGTCGGTCATGATATACAGAATGTTGGGGTGATTCATACAGCTATCTCCTTAATGTGGCGATTAACCGTTTGGGATGAAGGAAAAGAGTTAATGCATCAGTAATCGAGCAACAGACGATGTCCGCACTCTGCAGGGAACGGGTATGAGCGCCTTCCTGCAGTATCACGCAAATTCCCAGGGCAGCACGGGCAAGCATCAGCGCATCATTGCAGCCGTTACCGATACAGGCTGTCTGATCAGCTCCCAGCTCAACAACATATTTTTCCTTGGCCCTGTCCTGCTCTTTAGTCGGTAGGATATGAATGATTAGCGGCAGTGTGTGCAGTTGGTTCCGGACTGTACCAAATGTGTCCGCTGTGACAACATGAATCGAAATACATTCACTCATACGGCTAAGCAGTGCGGAAACATCGGGCAGCAAAGTGCCGTCACAGGCAAGTGTACCGTTAAAGTCGCATACAAGATTGTGGAGGGATAATGGACAGACAGTTCCCGGAATATCAATAGAAAACAATGAAAAAATCCTGAACAAATTAGGCAAGCATGTCTACATTGTTGCCTACATTCGAGTCCGAAGGCGGTGGTGCAGTTTCCTGCGTTTCCGGCGGCGGAGCCTCTTCCGCGTTTGCCTGCTCAGAAACCCGTTGTGCCTGGGCAATGGCGTTTTGCGGATTGACCTGCTGCACTGAAGATGTGTTTACTGGCTTTATTTGTACACCCATGTTAGATACCCCGTAAAAACAGTTTTCTCTTTATTAACTATACCACAAAAGGAACGATTGTCAACCCGAAATACGCATTCAGTTGTTTAAAAGGTCATTTGTAGTGGAGTAGACGTTGGCAGCCATTATAAGGATGTTGTATGCAATATACAAGGCAACACAGATATATATGATCTTGGGCGTCCAGAATACCAGGCTCTCAATGCGGCGGGTAACGCGTTCCGCAAGAGTCTGGTTGATCTTCGAAAACGTCTCGTCTTCTTTTCCAGCGGTTTCACCAACTTCCCACATATTGAGAATATCCACAGGCACCAGGTTTACTTCTTTAAGGCTGGCGGACACGGATTGTCCTGATGTAACCTTTTCAGTCACCTGACGAATTTTGCTTTGCTCACAATTGCGCAGCAATCCGTTTGATGATGCTTCAAGAGATTTGAGCGGACCAACACCTGCTCGAATCAGAATCGAATACGCGTAAACAAAGCGCTGAAGACTGATGTTTCGAAGCAGGTTTCCAATCAGAGGGATTGGATCAAGCAGGGTCAGAATTGTCTGACGAACAGGCCTCAGCTTTTCCAGACGGGAAGGAAGCACAAAGAACGCGATGAACAGGCCGTCAATGATTGCCGCTGGCGCGAGTGCCTGAATCAGGTAAGCGGTAAGACTCATATTGGAAAGAATGAACTGCGGGAACGGGATAATCAAAAACGCAAGATGAAGGACCAGGGCCGGAAGCATCAGGCCATTGATGAGTTTTCGTTGCGAGGAGAGCTGAAACGTGAGCCATTCGGACATGTATTTGAATATGGCGTCCAGGTGTCCGCTTGCTTCACCCGTATGGATAAGACGGCATTCAAAGGATGTAAATGCGTCTTCACTCTGTGCAGCCTCAGTCAGCGTACTTCCGGCTTGGATCTTTTCTTTCATGCGAAGCGCAACCGTGGAAAAACTGCCTGTAGACTCGCTCGAAAGGGCATCCAGGGCCTTGAGAACAGAAACGCCAGCATCAAGCATGGTGGCGGTTTTTTCAAAGAAATCGATCTTATTCTTCAGTTGTGCAAACATAGAAACGTGTCGAAAAAAGAAAGGGTACCAATGGATTGAAAAAAACGATCAGTCGTTCTTTTTGGGCGGGGCGGGGCGGAACGGATAAATCCAGGAGGAGAAGGCAGGAACCTGGCGGGTCTGTATCCAAAGCTTGCCAGACCCTTCAAAGCGGCAGACCAGTCCTTCTCCTGAAAGAAAAAGAGATTTATACCCACCCACAGACTTGACGCTGTAATTCAGTCCTTCGGTAAATGCCACAATGTAACTGGTATCAACAATATACGCACCATCCACATCAATCTCAATAATGGCACCGTAGGAGTTAAACCACAGATCACCGCTGCCCGAGCATTTGATCAAAAAAAGACCTTCACCGGAAAAAAAACCTTTGATCAGTCCCTGCCACTTGGTTGCGGCCTCCACATTCATACCCGAAGCGACAAAGGCGCTGTTCTGGAGGAAAACCGTGTCACCATCCAGGTAGAGGTGCTTGATGTCACCCGCCGGTCCAGGAGAAATGTTGATCTCGCCGGATCTGTTCTGTGCTGTAAATTCGTTGATGAAAATATTCTCACCGGTCAGGAATCTGCCCAGACCGCCTTTGAGACGGGTCTTCATTTTAACATTCACATCCATGGTGGCCATGGCCGAAGCTTCAACCTTGATTGTCTGATCCGCAGGGACTTGAACATTGATGTAGCTGAAGTCCGGTGCGCAATTGATCTCATACGTATAGTCAGATTGACTGTTGTCCATATCAGGATTTCCTGGGTTTGAGCATGGGACCGAGTGTTTTTCCAAAACTGCTTCGATTGTGGGACTGGCACCAGACACGGCCTTGTCCCTTGAACTTGCAGACCAGCGCTTCGCCGCCAAGAAAAGAGGATATCCAGCTTTTGCCTGCCTTGGTTATGGAGAATTCCAGTGATTCGTTGAACGCAACGATATGGCCAGTATCCACAATATATTCACCGTCAACATCCACAGGATAAATAGCGCCGAAAGAATTCAGGATGACCTTTCCGGTTCCATTGAGTTTAAGCCAGAAGAGGCCTTCACCGGACAGAAGCGACTTGAAACCCTGCCATCCCAGGTCGATGTCCACGGAATCTTCACACGCCATAAAGGATCCGGATTCTGCAATCAGGGTTTCATTCTTCAGGTCGTATTCAAACATATCACCGGACAGAACCGGGGCTACCCAGACGTCGCCATTATCTCCACCGGCTGTGAAATGATTCAGAAACAGGGATTCGCCGGCCAGCATTCGCTTGAGACCTTTGAGAAGGCTGCCGCTGCTTTTTTTGTGCGTGGTTGTTGTGATGGAAATATTGTCACTCATCGCAATCATCAAGCCAGCTTCCGCTGTACAGGACTCATTCGGATTCAAACTGATTTTTGCAGCAGCGTTTGCAGGTTGATGATGAATTTCAATTTCCATGTTTTATGTTACCGTTACAGTTTTGGATTCAGCCAGTCCCGTAGACCACTCATGCTTCGGGATTGCAGAATGATGTTTCCGCTGCCTTCCACGCGGGTAACCAGTCCTTCACCGCCGAAAAAACTGGAGAAGATACCGCCGGCCAGGCGGACTTTAAGTCGGATTTGCGGATCATACGCAACCAGGTGACCGCTGTCTACGATATATTCACCGTTAATCTTCTTCTCAAACAGACCGCCATAGGCACCGCACCAGACACTTCCGGTACCGCTTGCAACCAGTTTGAACAATCCTTCCCGACCGATCCAGGAACTGATCCCGGCCCAGCCGGCAGAAAGATTTACGCCAGGGGTCGAACAGAGATACGCACCCGGCTGCATGCAGATCGAACTGTTGCTGAGTTTGATTTCCCGAATATCTCCAGGCGTGGGCTGTACCAAGGTCAGCTTGAGCGTTTCAGAGGTATTGTTCGTGAATTCATTGACAAACAAGGATTCGTTTCCCAGCAGAGACTTAAGAAGGCCGGAGAAAAAGCCACCATTAAAAACCGCTTTCATGTCAAGTTCCGCCGACATGCTGGCCATGGCATCGGCTTCAGCGGTTATGGTTTCACCGGGATTCAGTTCAACGTCAATGTAGGCAAAGCTGGGAGCACCCTTGATTTCGCTTTTCATGTTTGATCGAGATCCTTGTGTTGACTCTATCCGAATGTAATTGCTTATATTGTATTTGTCTCAGAAGGATTGTCCAATAAAAAAAACAAAGAAAAATTACGCTTTAACGGTTGGGATCTCATTCCAGTCTGTGGTGAATCCGGCCGAGAGCCTCGCGCGTTTCATGCGCCAGGTGCGGGCCCGGCCAGCGACGGCAAAGTACAGGGTGTCCGCACCCATACGGCGGTTGATCCCGTCCATGGTTTTCATCAGCGTGTGTCTGCTGCTGTTCGGGTAGGAGGGGGTGAAGAGTTCCGGCTGAAATATAGACACGGGAACAAAATCGGTTAAAAGAATCCATACCTTTTTGTATCGGAATCCGGAGCGAAAGATCCGCTCCAGGCCTTTGAGAGCGCACGCGGTTAGTTCCGGGGTGTGCGCGGTAGGGTGGAGGGTGGGGATGGTGATCCCGTTGGTGTAGACCGGATCTTTTTTGCTGAACACATTGGTGGTCAGATATACCTGCACGCACGTGGCCATGGAATGCTGGTTTCGCATCTTGACCGCTGCCCGTGCCACATAAGCTGAAGCGGCTTCGCGCAGTTCAGAGAGAGACGTGACAGGTTTGCCAAACGAACGGGAACTGCAGATGGCTTTCTTCGGCGGCGGTGCCTCTTCCATGGGAATGCAGGAAACACCGCGCAGTTCCATCACGGTTCGCAGTCCAGTCACATGAAGGTGTTTTCGGATCCACCGGTCTGCTGCCTGGGTCAGCTGGTGCGCATTTCGGATTCCGTGGCGATGAAGAAAACGCGTATACTGTCGTCCGATGCCCCAGATATTTTCCACTTCTGTTTTCGTTAAGAGATCGGTGAGATTGCCGGCAGCGCTTATATCCATTACGCCAGCAAAGGACGGATCTTTTTTGGCAAAACGGTTTGCAACTTTGGCCAGAGTTTTTGTGTGAGCGATCCCAATGGAGACCGGGATACCGGTCCACTGAGTAACAGTTTTTCGGATTCGGTGACCGATTTGATCCGGAGCGTACCGGCTCAGGCCGCTCAAGTTCACAAAGGCCTCGTCAATCGAATAGACCTCCACATCCGGTGTGAACCGATGAAGCGTTTCCATGACCCGGGCGGACATGTCTCCGTACAGGGAGTAATTGGAAGAAAACACAGCCACATGATTCTTTTCAATGACCTTCCGGCATTTGAATACCGGTGTTCCCATAGGAATGCCCAGGGCCTTGGCTTCGTTGGACCGGGCCACCACGCAACCGTCATTGTTGGAGAGAACCACGACCGGACGCTTGCGCAGGCGGGGGGCAAAGACCCTTTCACAGGACGCGTAGAAATTATTGCAGTCAACCAGTGCGAAAATATCTGCCATGAATCAGCCTCGGTTGTGGTAGTCGGTAGAGTGAAAATTGTTCGTATACGATCTGTCTTAATCGTCCGATTTGCGGATGAGCGGATACCATTTCAAGAGCAGGCCCCGGAAAATATTATACATGATGAATAACATGCGTGACAACGCCCCAGACCTCAAAGTCGTTGTCATCCGTGATTTCGATATTGGAAAACGTTTTGTTCTCTGCCTTGAGAAACAGGCGGTTGTCTTTTTTCAGAACCCTCTTGACGGTGAGTTCACCGTTGAGTACGGCAATCACAATGCGGTTGTTTTCCGGTTCCAGGGCGCGGTCCACAACCAGCAGGTCACCGGAGTTGATTCCCGCGTCCGTCATGGAGTCTCCGTCCACCCGCACAAAAAACGTTGCTGCCGGATGCTGGATCAGCAGTTCATTCAGGTCCAGTTTTCCCTCCATGTAATCGTCTGCAGGCGAGGGAAAACCGGCTGCCACATTGGCGGCAAAGAGCGGCATCTTCTGCGGTCCCTTGCTGGTGCTCCGGTAGATGCCGGATACGCGTAATTTACCCATGATTGGTACTCTCTATATCATCAAAGGTCAGTTGTTTGTCTGCAATATTTTCTTCAGACACTTCGGGTTTTATCAGATCCGGAGTGTCATTCTGTACACTGTTTACCGCACGGGACACCCGGACAGCCTCCATCTCTTCCGCCGGCCAGGGGCCGAGCAGGCGGTGAGCGGGTTCATCCGTGCCCGGTCCGGTCTTAAGCCAGGTGATGTACTCATCGGGAGCGATGATTTCCGGCATACGGTGATGGATTTTTCGCACAAGATCGTTCGGCTCGGTAGTGATAATCGCGCAGGTGCCTTCATCCCTGTCGGCCTTGCAGATTCCGGCAAAGGCGAACAAATTCCGGTTCCGGAGCGAGATGAAATACGGAATACTCTCTTTCCCGTTTTTCTTCCATTCATAAAATCCCGTGGCCGGGATCAGGCATCGTCCCGAACGGAATGCGGAGCAAAAGGCCGGTTTATCGCAGACGCTTTCTGCACGCGCGTTGATCAGGCTGCTGCCTTTGTTGCCTGGACCAGACCACGGCGCAGTCAGTCCCCATCGAAAAAAGTTCAGACTAAGATGGGGGGCTGCACCTGCAACCGCGGCAATATCCTGGCCGGGAGCGATGTTGTACCGGGCCGGGATCTCCGGTGAGTCCGGAAGTCCAAAGGTTTCGGCGATCTTCTTCTTTGACGGCACAGCCAGGGCGAATCGTCCGCACATGAGAACAGTCCTTACAAACAGTTTTCCTTGAGTGTACTGGAAATACTGGAAAAGTCAACTGCAATGATGGGCATGAATACGAAGGAAAGGGGGGGCGGTTAGTGAGTTACTTTTTGCAGTTATTCCCGCGGCGCAGCTTACAGCTGTCATCAACAAATTTTGCTCCGTGGCCGTTATCATAAAAATCGCCCGGGATTGTACTTCCCTTGAAGTCATGGTACTTTGTGTGTCCGTCTACATAGAGAACGGTTCCGGTCTGGAAGGGATTACGGGGGGAGGCCCAGCGGTAGGCATTCTCCCATGCGACATGCCGAATAACAATTCTACCGTTACGATCCCGTGGAAATTTAATCTTTCTTGCGGTGTAACCCTCCACATCATTGTGTCCGGGACACATGTAGGTCCATGTGTGTGAAGGATGTTCCGGGGACGGAGCCCACTTGTGGCAGCCTTTATAGGCTCTGCTTCTGTCCCCGCCCCGTGTGCTGTCGTACATGGAATGGAAATAGAATCCGATCTTCCGGCTCTTGAATACATGTTCAAACAGGGTGGCATACACACCATTATCCCAACGGTGCTTCTCCTGCCACTCGCTCTGTTTCAGTGCATTGGGACATGCAAATACAGTGGCATCTGTAATATATTTGAGTTTTCCCTGCGGCGGGTTATGCGAGAGTAAATTATCTGAGTTCCAGCCGGAATACATAAGGTCGCTGAACAAAAAATGATTGATATTTGCCCTGGCCCATAAAACGGATGTCATTGTGATGGCCATTCGGTCATGGTAATTCGTAATATCGCCATATGTAGTATAAAATTTTCCCCTGTGGTCATTGGCCCTCAAATGCATGGCTATGCCGATCTGCCGAAAATTATTTTTGCATTTGGTCATGCTGGTCAAGGCCATGACTTTTCGGATTCCCGGCAGCAGTATCGCGGCCAGGATGGATATAATGGCAATAACAACAAGCATTTCCACAAGTGTAAAACAGGTGTTCGTTCTCTTCACGGTATGCCCTCCAGTGGGTTATGAAGTTACATTTATTATACCCCGTAAATCCGGTTTGTCAAGGTGTAAAACTCTCAGTCGGGTCATTTACTACAGCAGCCCGTAGATAAGTGAACGAAAAGATGACGGCAATCCAGATTGCTATCGCTACCGGTATCGATATCGGCCGTTTCTGATTCAAAAGCCAATACCGATTAGACTAAAATCAGTATTCGTTATCTATCAGTTATCAGTCAGTTATCAGTGAATTGTTCTTTGGGGCTGCAGAAAAAGAATTTGACGGGATTGACGGGATAAATGCAAAATAAAAATGAACCGCATATTATGATACGTTGTCCGTGGAAACTCCAGGTGTGCTGATCTGCATGAAGTGTTCAATCAGCATCTGCTGGAGTTCGAATTTGACTTTTTCCGTGCCGGGCTCTTCATAGAGATTGTGCAGCTCGTACGGATCGTTCCGCAGGTCATAAAGCTCCCAGGTGTCTTTCACATAGCAGACAAGCTTCCAGGAATGCGTCCGGATGTATCGCATCTTTCCAAAACCACCCAGCTTTAGGGCCGGCTTGAAATCCGGACTGTAGGGTGTTTCGCAGGTTTTGATTTTACCGGTATAATTGACCGGCTCATTGGAACCACCGTATTCACCATAGATAAATGCACGGGAAGGGAAGTCTTTGCCGCAAAACAGGGGGCTGAGGTTTCGGCCCTGAACCTGACACGGGACATCAATACCTGCGGCAGTAAGAAGCGTTGGCATGATGTCTTCGAGGCTGGAGAATTCATCGGTTCTGAATCCTGCGGTTCCGGGAGTCCGGACCATCATGGGGATATGCGTCAGGCAGTCATAAGCAGCCTTGGATTTGCGTATCATTTTGTGTTCGCCCAGATATTCACCGTGATCCGATACATAGACCACGATTGTATTCTCATTCAGTCGCAGTCTGTCCATGGCACTGAAAAACCGACCGAGTTCATCGTCGATATACGTATTCATGCCATAGTAGATCGCCCGGATATTACGGATGTTGTCTTCCGTTACCTGGTCTGCGCACATTACACTTGAATCAATCTGTTGTGCCCGGGGCTTGTGTTTCATTTCCCCTTCTGCAAACTCCGGCATGTCCACGTCTTCGGGAGTGTACATGGAAGCATACGGCTCGGGTGTCTGAAACGGGATGTGCGGATCGGGAATCGAGTACCAGAGAAAAAACGGATTCTCATGCTTGCGGCTGAGAAATTCAATGGCGCGCTCTGTGGTCCAGTGCGTACCCAGCTCTTTGGGCGGAAAAGGCGTTCGGTAGTATCCCCAGCATCCCTTTAGTTCGGCTGCGGCACTCAGATGTTCTCTGGGCTTGAGAAAGGACGGATCATCGGTAATGGGGCCGTAATGGCCGCATTCATCAATTGAATCAAACAAGGCTTTGTCATCACTCTGAAAACAGTGATTTTTTCCTGCCAGTCCGCAGATATATCCGTGCTCTTTGAGCAGCTTCAGCATGTGATCCTTGCCCTGTGCCATGAGCAGGCTGTTGTCCAGGGATCCGTGCGCTGAAGGGTACTGGCCGGTAAAGAGACTGACGCGTGCCGGAACGCAGAGCGGGCAGGAAGTAAAGGCGTTTTCAAAGGTAACCGCCTGTTCAGAGAACCGGTCCAGGTTGGGCATACGGCAGGCCGGGTTCCCGTAAATCGGCAGCGAGGAAGCCTTCTGCTGGTCGGTCATGATAATGACTATATTCGGTCGTTCGCTCATCTGACAAAAAATCCGACAAAGCTCTGGAAGAATGTAATACTCTTATGTAACTGTACATTACGTAATCGGTATCGCAAACGGTATCGTTTTCGAACTCTTAAGGTTTGGGGGTCCGATACCGATTACGAGAGCGATAGCGAAAAGAACGAAAAATGGTACGATATTATTATCGCTATTTTTTCTCCGGTTGCAATGCCTTTTCCATATCCAGGCGCAGCACCTTGACATTGCCCCGGTTGTCAATATTCCACAGCAGTTTTCTTTTCGCATCATAGTGCATGGAACCGCTCTGGTTCAGAAAAGGTTTTCCGTTAAGCTTGAGCACCAGCCAGCGGGATCTCAGTCGGGTAGGGGAGCCCCCATCGATTCGTTCCAAGATGGTAGTGGGGCGCATCCGTGCTGCAGTAGCAGGAGTGTCCGCCGTTCCAGTCCACGATCAGATCATTTTCAGGATCATACGCCATGGTCCCCCAGTCACGCTTGCCGGCACGCTTACGCGGCGGCTTCATATCTACCCAGGTGTTGAGCGGGATTTCAGCGAGCCGTTTTTCATTCTCTACTGCATTCGGTTTACTGCCTTTGAGAAAACTTGCAGGCTGCTCACCAGTGCCGTGACACTTGCGGACATCCGGTCTCCAGGGCTTTTCATTCCCGGGGCCAGTCCAGGTATTCTTCTCAATGTCATAGGTCCAGACCGCGGAGCTGCAGCGGCGGTAGCGTCCCTTTCTGCCGGGGTAAAAGAAACCACCGGACAGTTTCACGGTTCCATCGCCGTCTGCCTTCCACGAGTGCTTGCCTCTGGGCTCAGGTGTACCTTCCGGATGTTTCTGAAACCATTTCTTTTTTCCGGATCAAAGACCCAGGTGTCGTTCTTGAGATAATCAAAATGATCGCCGCCAAATAAAACGTACAGCCCGGTTTTGGCATCGTACACAGGCGTGCTGAGAACCCGGGGGGCGGGTTCCGCATCCATGGCTTCAGAACCACGTTCAATCCGTATCTGGGATTGCTGCATGGCATTGATCGTTGCAGCCTCAAGAAGTCCCTTCCGGACGTTTTCAGCGGTTTTCAAAAGTTCTCGTGCCTCATTGAGATGGTTGAGCGCATAAGCCAACTGTCCGCTTTCGTATTTTTCCAGATCCTTCACAGCGTTCAGGTCTGTCAGCAGCGCATCAAATGCTTTAAGAAATTCATCAAATGGAGGAACGGCTTCTTTGTCAAGGCGTTCGCGTTCCGCCTTTTCATCCAGGCCCTTGAACCAGATAGGCACAGAAGAATGAATTCCAAGATTTTCTTTTTGTAATCCGGGATCTGGCTGTCTTCGGGCTTTTCGTTCTGTGTTTTGCTCAGCCATTTGCGGTATTCTGTCTTTACTGCAGATCACGCGCTCAAAATTGCTTGCATAATAGTTGCCGAACGCCAGAACAATCGGGCCGCGAAGTCCCGCGGCCTTAAAGCGGCTGATGGTTCGGTCCATGGGAGTAAAGTCCATGCGGAGAGTACCGTTATCATTGATGATTCGCTTGGGGGACATGCCGTAATGCCCCCAGAACCACTGGATGCCTTCGATACCGTGCGCTTTCATCTGACGGTACTGGGCCCGGTTGAAGTCGGCACCGCTGCAGAATGCACCGAACATGTATCCCTGTTTCCACGGATCCACCAGGTCGAAGGGAAGGACGCGGAGGTGAAGTGCAGGGCCGTTTTGCGGTTTGCCGTGTGCAGATGAATATGAAAGCCTTATGGAATACTCGCCTTCAGCTGTTTGTTTCGGGACATAAACACGTACCAGCCAGGCTTTCCGGTCATTTTTTTTCATATCAACCGGAGCCGGAATGTCCGGAACCCACAGGGCCTGAAAATCATACGTTGTTTTACCTCTGCGAACCGGGCCCATGACCACGGGCAGTATTTCTATTGTTACGCCGTGCAGAGCTTCCGGTTGAGTATTTACGTTAAACGAAATCTGTTTACAGTCTTTGAGCGCCAGGGCAGCCATAATCACGGATTCATGTTCACCCCCGGCTGCTTCAATGGATAGTGTCCGCTTTACATCCTTTGGTGAAGGCTGCTCACCCCGGAATGGTGTTATCATCAGAGGCTGGTAGAAAACCAGGCCGCGTTCCTTATCTTTCGGAGTCGGAATGTATAGGGGTTTCGGATCCCTGACAGGACGGCGGCTGAAATTTTTAGCGTTCTCTGCAAATTCCAGAGCCTCGGACTGTTTCTTCAGCAGTTGTGCGTAAGTGTTTACACCGTTTTTTTCAGTGCTTTCCGGTTTTGCGTTATCCTGTGCAAAGATTCCTGTGCATACCACGAAGCAGACGGTAAGTATTGTGCTGACATGTAAACATTTCATCATTAATTCCTTATTTATTGTTCTTTTTCGAAAATGCCGGGATCAATGCCAGTTCAAGCGTTTCAAAATCCGGGCGCATCAGGAACGGACTGAGCCCCTTCTTGTAACCGGTATAGATGAAGATGTTCAGCTCAGGATCGTAGTGGAGATCATGCGCGAGACCATGAGAGTTGGGACGGCCCATGCGCGCGCCCTTGTATGGCGTGGTATACCATCTTCCCTCTTCAACCTTGAAGATATAAAACGTGTCAGGCTTCCGTCTGTCAGTCGACATGATCAGACAGACCGCGTCGATTACAGGAACATAACATGAGCCGCCGGTATATTTGGCAGGCCCCTTTGCCGCCTCCCTGACCCGTTGCCACTTCTTTGTCTTCAAATCAAAGGTGTGTATCCTGCGGGATTTCATGCCGAAATGCAGAATGCGGTTCCGCTTTGAATCGTAGCACATGTGGTCAAACTCATGATGCCCGGGACCGCCGTCCTTGAGAATCACCTCCCACTTTGCGTCCTTGACATTGACCCGGGCGATACCGCTCGCGCCTTTTCCGTTTCGCTGCATGGATCCGACCATATAGAGTCCCTGAGGCGTGGTGACGTTTGCCGGATTTCCCCAGCAGCTGTTGGTGAAAGGGGATTTGCGGATTTTCTTGATGAAGCGGCGTGTTTTCAGGTTGAAGGCATCGCCGCCGCAGGTGACGACGCAGCCGCTGATCGGGTCAACTCCGTAGCCGCGGCGACTGTGGCCCGGCACGTAGTTGACACCGTCGGGCGTGAGCCCCGGCGGGCAGTTACTTTTCCCGTGCCACCACTTCGGCGGATAGCTGATGGGGTGGTTCTGCAGCAGCCAGCGGTTGGACAACAAGTCAAAGGTGTCGTATTCCAGTCCCGCATAGGTTGAGTGGCCGCCGCCCCAGGCAATGGCGCGGTGGGTCACGGCATCATACACCGTCGACTGCCCCCAGGTTCGTTTGGGGCAGTACCCCGCCGGCTTGGGATCGACCCAGGTATTTGCCGGAAGCGCGGCAATATCTACCGGCTTGCCTTTGCGAACCTTTTCGTCATCGACATACCAGCCGGACCGGTGGTGTGCCTGGTGAGGCTTCTGCGGCTTGACGCTGCGCGCGGGAGCCGCTGCTGCATCGAAGCGCAGCGTCAGCAGCTCGACATCATAGGTGCGGTGCATGCTCGGCACCCGGGTGAGCAGGATACGCTTGTGTGTGTGATCGTAGCATGCTGCACTCCAGCCCTGTTTCTTGCCCGGGATGGTGATCTTGAGCGCCGACCAGGCGCGTGTCGCAGGATCAAACAGCCAGACATCGGTCAGCGGTTTCCAGCGGGCGCGATAACCGCCGATCAGCAGCACCTTCTTTGATTCCGGATCATATACCAGTGACGCGCCTTCGTGACCTCGGAACCGGGATGCAGGAGCAGGTATTGTTTCTTTTCCGTATCAAATATCCAGTCGCCGGGCTTGACCTCGACCTCTTCAGGCGTGATCTCTCCCCAGACGCCTGCCCCGCCAGAGAGCACGGCTTCGCCGTTGACCGGGTCGTAGACCATGTTTCCGTAGAGCGGCGCCGCCATCTGCTTTCCCCTCCGGAATCCGGGATCATACGCTCTGTCAATACGCGCCATACGGGTCTTGAAATTAACCGCTTCCCAGACACCGCTTTCCGGATCGAGAAGCCAGGTAATGGGAGCCTGTTTCGGCTGGAACCGGACCCGGGGTTGGAAGAACAGCACTTTCTTGAGGGTCGGCAGGTAGCAGCAGGCGAGAGGACTGCACTTGTTTCTGTTGATAAACTGTTTGTCCTTGAAGGAGCCCTTCTTCTTCACAGCCCCGGGCTTGCCGTCAGGATGGGTCAGATAAATCTTCGACTCCTCCTTCCAGGCGTGCGGCCAGAGCACGGCGCAATTGAGATGATCCACCCAGACCGGTTTGACCTGTGCGCATTTCCGCCGGCCGACCGTGAGCTTGCCGCCCGCCACAAACCGGTTGACTGCGTCAGCCGGTTTCGACGGAGCAGCAACATCCTTCTCAGCAGCCAGACCGGCGGAGAGTGACAGGGTGAAACAAAGAACCACACGCGAAAACCTGAACAGTGCTGACATGTAATGCCTCCTGCGAGAAATAGAGAATGATTAACCTATTTTGCCTTTCCTGCTTCTGGTGCCGCCTTCCTGCGCTTGTGATATTCTGCCGTCTCCGGATTATAACGGAAGAGGTGCAGTTTTGAACGAATAAGCATCGCTGTAACCTTATGCACCGGGTCGTAAACCATGGCGCAGTTCTGCCCGTAGGATACCCGGCGGGTCTTCGGGAAGGACACCTCGATCTGCTGCCACGTGTTGGTGCCGCAGTCCATCGCGTAGAGCCGTGCTTCGCCGAGAGCGAGCAGGCAGTCGTTCTCGATATCGTAGATG